>JBAVJG010000209.1:0-6829 GCA_049687655.1 Anaerolineales bacterium
GACTCGAAGAATATACTCTACCCTGAAGAGTTACTCACCACCATGCCTGACGATGTCGCCAACTTCAGCCTGGGCTGCGGCGACCCGATCACCCTGGCTGCTCTACAACCCGGACAGACCGTACTCGATCTCGGCTCCGGCGGCGGCCTGGACTGCTTCCTGGCGGCCAAAAAGGTCGGCGAAAGCGGACACGTCATCGGCGTGGATATGACCCCTGAAATGCTGGAAAAAGCGCGCGCCAGCGCGGTACGCATGGGCGTGACCAACGTTGAGTTCCGCCAGGGTTTCCTCGAATCCCTGCCCGTGGACGATAACAGTATCGATGTGGTCATCTCAAATTGCGTTATCAACCTGTCACCGGACAAAGAGAAAGTATTCAATGAAGTCTTTCGTGTGCTCGCGCCTAACGGCAAGTTGGCTGTCTCAGACATCGTCACCGACGGGCCGTTGCCCGATGCTGTCAAACAGAGCCTGAGCATGTGGGCTGGTTGTGTGGCCGGGGCTGTGGATGCCAAAGATTACATCGCCATGATGGAAAATGCTGGTTTCACGGACATCTCGATCACTCCCACCTTCTTCGATAAGGAAACCGTGGATGAAGCCATCAAAGATGTCGGTGACCAGATCGACCTGACAAACGTTTCACAGGACGAGTTGTATAAAACCGTTTACAGTGCGCGTATCACAGCCAGAAAACTGGCATAGCTTCAGATGAAAGGAGCTGAAAACTATGAACGAGCTACAGGTCATTGCAGTATGTGACGATGAAACCTGCAAAGATTGTGACTGCGGCGGCGGTGGCTGTTGCTAAGTCGCATAGATCAAGGAATTGTGGCTGGTATGACTTCTACCTGAAGCCACTACATTCCCGAAAACCAAAGAGACCGGCTTTTCAGCCGGTCTCTGCATATCTGAATTGAGCAAGGGAATGTAAGTCAAATCTATTTTGTACCTCCTGATGTTATTTCTTATTCTGAGGCGTCTTTCGGTATCCATCAGAAGAGAATGTATCTATTTTGGGGGAGGGATTGCTCCCTCCCCTGAGTTCTACGGGATCAAGTTATTTCAGCGTTTTATCGGCTAGTGTGGGTGACCATGCAGATAATCCGGCATTGTTGAATGCTGCAACCCGCAAGTAGTACTTCGTGTTCGGGGCCAGCAGGGTGAATTGATACGAGGTCACACCTGCAGCAACGTCGACGGTCCGGAAGTTCTGGCTGAAGTTTTTGTCCGTTGCAATCTGAACCCTAAATCCATTCTCATTGTTCGAATTGTCCATCCAACTGAGCGTCAGGGACGATTGTGTTTGGCTAGATACTACCAGGTTCGACGGAGCCGCAGGAGGATTACCGGTGGTTGTTGTCACCGTGATCGCGTTCGTCGGATTGGCAGAATAGCCAACCATATTGAAGGCGTATACCCGGTACATGTAACTTGTGGCTGGTAACAAACCAGTGTCGCTGAAGGTTGTAACGTTCGCAGCGGTTTGGCCAACCTGGTTCCAGTTCGTGCCTCCATCATCACTGCGTTCGATTCTGAACTCGTCTTCATTGTTGGCGTTATCAGTCCACGCCAGACCGACCTGCGTTGCGGCAATTGAGGTTGCGGCCAGATTTGTAGGATCGGCAGGAACCACGTTTGGAACATCAGCCTGTACGTTGTTGGATGGCAATGAGTTGCCATTAGCGTTGAAGGCGTACACCTGGTACAGATAGCTGCTGCCGGGTACTACCGCGGTGTCGCTAAAGGTAGCAACATCTACAGCGGTTTGACCAGCCTGGTTCCAGGTGGTGCCTCCATCGGTGCTGCGTTGAACGACGAACCCGTCTTCATTGCCAGAGTTATCCGTCCAGGCCAGATCGACCTGCGCTGATGTGACAGCGGTTGTCATTAGGACGGTAGGTGCCGCAGGCGGTACGTCTGGCGTTGTCACCTCCGCAACATTGGAAGGCAGTGAGTTGCCATTGGCATTGAAGGCGTATACCCGGTACTGGTAGGTGCTAACAGGGGCTACAGTGGTATCGCTGAAAGTCGTAACATTGGCAGCGGCTGTATCACCAACTTGGGTGAATGCGCTCCATACGCCTGAAACTGAGTCATAGTCACTGCGTTCGACCACGAAGCCGTCTTCATTGGTGGCGTTATCCATCCAGGCCAGATCAACCTGCGCTGATGAGGGAGCTGTGGCTGTCAGGCCGCTGGGCGCCGCGGGCGAGCTGCTAACATCCGCGATGTACGCGTATTCCGACTTTGCGGTAACGACCGGGAAGGCATATGTCCCTGGCACAAGCTCGTTGCCATTGTTGGCATAGTCCCATGTGTCGCCCACGGTGTTCTGAGCTAGGACGCGGTACTGGTCGCCTGCCACGAACGACAGGTCCTGGTAATTGAGCACTTCTCCAGCGACGTTTGCATCGCCAAGGGTTCTGTCTTGCTGATCCACCTGGGTCCAGACTCCAGCCACCAACTTCTCGACGACGAAGGCCGTCTCGGTGATTGAGTCATCAATCCACGTCAACGTGTTTGTCCCGGTGTCGAACGCAAGTCCAACCGGCGGCTTTGGCGGCAGGGCTACCAACACCGGGTGCATCATATCCATCTCTTCGTGCGACAGGATGTGGCAATGGAAGACGTACTCCCAACCGAAATTGACGATATGGTTAAAGATGTCGATCGGCTCGCCTTGCGGGCTGGATGGGGGAATGCCGAGCCCGAAAGCATCCGCAATCGTCGCGCTCGCGATGACCCCTACGTCATTCGTCCCGGCGAGCGGGTCGGGCATAATCCCATTCCAATCAGGCATCATCGGGCTGAGCTCGCGGACGCTGTTGGGGATCTCGAAGGGCAGCCACGGGATGATCGGCCGCAGGGCGACGATGGTATCTTCGAGTGGGCTGATGCGAACCGTATCCTTCCAGCCCAGCTCACTGGGTTCGGGTGGGATGATGATGTTATCCCAGGTGACCCGGTTCAGCACCTGCAGGTCGTACAGATGCCAGTGGATCGGGTGCGTATCGACTCCGTTGTGGGTGATCTTCCAGATCTGGGTACCATCGGCTATTGCGATCCCGCCGATGGGAGTCATGGTGATATCGCCCGTATTCGGGTCCGTCATGGGCGCGTTTTTCGGCAGGTTGGTGGCGTCAATGACCTCGGTCGGTGGGAATACATATGGCATCAGGTTGATGTTCTGTCCTCCGGGATTGGATGGGACAGCCTCGACGCCTAAGTTAGCGGTCATACGCCCGAACTCGTCGAAGGTGGCCGCGTTCATTTCATCATGGATCGCCTTCGGTTCAAGCGGGATCGAAACCTTGTTCCCTGACAGGGTGTCGAACTTAAACATGTCACCACCCTGCTCGGAGATGCGGGCAAAACCATCGCACTTGGCGCTGGGGTTGCTCGGCGAGTTGCACCAGGCGCCGCTGGCGAAGCTGGTGCCATAGGCCGAATTGTAAGCAGCCTGCCCGACGATGATCGGGTGTTGGCCGGATTCGAACACACCTGAACCATCAGCATGGTGCCGGAAGGCAGCCTTCAGAGCACTCAGGTTGAACGCCGGCGACGAACCGCTGGCAACCTTGACCTGCATGATGGTGCGCGTATTAGGCCCGTAACCGGGCAGGATGGTCGGCGCGCCCACAGGACTCAAATCGGGGGCACCCGTATAGTAGTCATAGCTGGCAACGCGCGCGGGGAAGGCCGCCGGGGCATCGTTGTATAGAATCAGCGTCTGGCCAGCGTACTGCGAGAAGTCGACGATCACGTCGGCGCGTTCGGCAGGGGCAACCAATAGTGAATGCTTATCTACATTGCCTACGTCGAAACGGGTTGGGTCCGTGATCCAGGTGATGGGCTGGTTGGGAACAACCACGGGCGCGGGCAAGAAGCCGCCCTCGGTGCCGATCTGGATCCAGCTCGGGCCGGCCGGGCTCTGAGCCGTATCCGGCGTGGGGAAGATATTGGGGTCGGTTTGCGCGGCTGCCACTTCGGCGGCGTTCAGCGCGACCTCGGTGCCCGTGGAGTCCGCCACGTACCACTGCAGGTTCCAGAAACGGTCGTTGGCCGCGTTCAGGATGCGCAGGCGGTAGGCCTTCGGTTCCACTGTGGTGGTCGGGTAAGCCGTCCCGTTTACGATGGGCGTATCATTGAACTGCTCCATACCAGCCGAGTTGTTTGGAGTACCTGGTATTAGTGCGGGCTCGCAGAACGGGTCCGTGTCATACTGCCAGGTGGCCGGGTCGTCCAGGTTGCAGCTCGGGTCGAAGTATGGGTTGTCGATTGGCCCGTACTTTGGATCGGCAGGCGGCCAGAACCAGGGACCGTACATCCAGCGGCCATAAGCACTCATACCGCTCGGGTCACCGGGGTTTTGGGCAGGCATGTAGACATGCTGATACCACAGGCTGCCCTTACCGCCCCAGCGGCTAGCGTCCCATGTTGGGTCTTGCCCATAGCTGATGATGTTGCCGTTCGCATCGTACTGGTCGTACATTTGTGCATCATCCGGAACGAATGTGCGGTCCTGAATGACGAGCGGAATCTGATCAGCAGGGATAATACCGCTATCAACCAGCGCTTTCTCAGTCGGGTCCTGGATCAGGTAACCGGCGGCTTCACCTGCGTAGACGTTCAGGCGGGTGATGCCCCAAGCATGGTCGTGATAGAACATCAGACGCGCGCTTTGCTGGTTGGTGTAGTAGAAGGTCGAGCAGCCATCATAGGGATCTGAACAATCGGGCACGCCAGCAGGTTTTTCAATGCCAACCATATCGGGAACATTCTGCACGCTGACACCTTCCGGCCAAGGGGTGTTCTCTTCGGCTGGGGTAATCCACTGGTGGGGCGTACCGTCGCTGATCCAAGGGGTGATACCACCATGAAGGTGCAGTGTGGCGCGGTTGTCGACGAAGCATTTAGTTCCATCCTTCGGTGCCTCGTTGCACAACGGGTTGCGCACCTCGTCCATGACCGTGCCGCCAGTTGTCGGCCTCGGGTCGTACGGATCCATCATGGGATCTGGACCCATGCCAGAGCCCATGAAGCTGGAATCCACAGGCATGAACAGGTCGCCGTCTGCACCATTAGGCAACAGGTTGTAGAACGTGATCCTGACTGCCCGGTCTTTCTGTGCGACAATAACCGGCCCCAGAAAGTGTGGGTCGTCCACACCATACGCCTGTGACCCATTGGGCATCAAGGTTGGCGTTTGCGTACCGTCGAGCAGGTCGGTCTGTAACGCAACCTGTTTGCCAGGAATTTCGGTTGTGGAAAGTTGTACGTACTCGCGCAGCAAGGTTGGAGGCAGGTCAGAATGCATCTGCTCACGGTACTGAACGAGTGCAATAACATAGTAGTCCGTGCCCGGGAATGATGTTGTGTCAGGCACAGCAATGGGCAGGTACTGCCCAAGGTTGTTGGCTCCCGCCTCAGTGAGACGCGGCAGGCCATCAACGAACTTGCGGATACCGCCCGCGGTGACGTAACCGGAACCGGGTTTGGTGACTTCGATCGCGCTGATCACGCCATTATCAATCATGGCAGTCGCCGACGCTCCTGACCCGGTCGGATCAGTGATAGTAACCGTGGGCGCACTCTTGTAGTCCGCGCCCGAATTGTTCACAACGATCGAGGTGATCGAAAGCGATGATTTGGCTGTGGCCAGCGAACCGCCCGGATTAAGCGCAGCCGGGTCGAACAGAGTGCCGTTGTGGAGGGCGACGCCCGGCGCATGCGAGTAGCCGGAGCCGGGGCTGTCCACGATAACGGCGGTGATGGTGCCGTTGGCATCCATCTCGGCGTGGCCCTTGGCCTGCACGCCGCCCGGCCGATCCGGCAGGTCGAAGTCGACCGTTGGGAAGGTGTATCCTGAGCCTCCACCGGTGATTGTGACTTGGTCAACGCGACCGTAGGTGGTCGCGCTGGCGCCGCTGCCGGAACCGCCGCCGCTGAAACTGACGGTCGGTGCGGTGTAGCCGGACCCGAAGGTATTGACCGTGATACCTACCACGGCGCCCTTCTTGATGATGGTCGCCTTGGCCGCTGCGTCAGCCCCGGATCCAATGATATCGATCTTGGCATTGGAATAGCCGCTGCCGCCGTTTGTGACCGTGATGCCTGTAACGGCACCATTCGCTCCGACCGTGGCTTCAGCTGTAGCTCCGCTGCCATTGCCCGTGATAACAACCTGGGCATCCGACATCGTGAACGGGCTATTGGCCCAGTTTGGCCAGGGTCCGTAGTAGTGTGGAACCTTCGACTCATCCGTCGGGTCTGCTGGTGCGGCCATGACGTTGCTCACTTGAGCGATTCCCCCGAGAAGAAGGGAAATAATCATTATTATTGACAATGTAAGATTAAGAAATTTACGGTTAGACATTTTATATCTCCTTTAAATATTTGCAGCGAAAAATATCGCTTTCTTTGTTACTGGACCAATACATTCGACTTGTTCTAGATTGAATCACCGCCTTTCTATTCGATATTATTTTTTTCATTTCTATTGCTCAGTTGACTTAATCGGATCTGCATCGACCACTGCTATAAGGTCGGAGGCCGATTTAATCAAGATATCCTGTTTGCTATACACCCCCATCAGGTTGTCCATCAGGCTGACGGTAATCACCCTCAATCCCGGATGATCCTGTATTAATTTCATCAGCGGGTACGAATTGCTGGAACGATCCCCCTGCTGAATGATGACCACATCCGGATGCACTTTAGCCACAGCCTGAATCAATGCCTCAAAATTTTCTTCATTCGAAATACTGACCACACGCCATCCTTTTTGAGCCGTCAGAAAAGTCTCAACAGAAGAACTCAATAAATC
>JBAVJG010000210.1:0-6047 GCA_049687655.1 Anaerolineales bacterium
GTTCCAGACGATGGTTTTAGCTTCCTTGATGATTTTTGCGTAATGAGTGGTCGTCTCAGGGCCAATGTCCAGGATGCGCCAACCATCAGGGATGGGGCCGGTCGCCATGGTTTTGTGGGCGGCATCCGCTTCGAACTTGTCAGCGATGACCACATCGACGGGCAGGCGGAATTTTGCCCCGGCCTGCGCCAGGATTTCTTTGGCGGTATCCAACGCGTCGTCTTCTACTAGAGAATCGGCCACCGGGTAACCTTCGGCCTTGAAGAAGGTATTCGCCATGCCACCGCCGATTAGGATGCTGTCGGCTTTCGACAGCAAGTTCTTTATGACGCCGATCTTATCACTGATCTTGGCGCCGCCCAGAATAGCCACGAACGGTTTTTCGGGATCGGCTACTGCCTGGCCGAGATATTTGATCTCTTTCTCGAGCAGAAAGCCCGCCACCGCAGGCAGGTAATCGGCGACGCCAACATTTGATGCATGGGCTCTGTGCGCAGTTCCAAAAGCGTCATCGACAAAGACCTCCGCCAGCGAGGCCAGTTGTTTCGCCATCTCGGGATCGTTCTTTGTTTCTCCGGCATGGAAGCGGGTATTCTCCAGTAAGAGTACATCGCCTGATTCCAGTGACTCGGCGGTCTCTTCCGCTTTGGAGCCAATGCAATCCTCAGCAAACGAGACAGGCTTATCTAATAGTTCGGCGAGGCGATCTGCAACGGGTTTGAGTGAAAATTCGGGCAGTGGCTGGCCTTTCGGTCGGCCAAGATGCGAGCACAGGATCAGCGCAGCATCATTCTCGAGAAGGTACTCGATCGTCGGCAGCGCCGCGCGGATACGGGTGTCATCCCCCACTTTCCCGTCTTTGACCGGCACGTTGAAGTCCACGCGCACAAGCACACGCTTACCCTTCACGTCAATATCGCGAATGGTTTTTTTGTTGAACATGGAAGCCTCCGGCCACCACCCAACCCTCCCCCAATTTCTTCGAAATTGGGGGAGGGCAAGGGAGGGGGTTAAAGCGATTTTGCCATCATCACGGCCAAGTCCACCGTGCGGACGGAATATCCCCATTCATTGTCGTACCAGGTTACCACCTTGACCATATTGTCACCGATGACCATCAATGAATCAGCGTCGATGATCGAGGAGCGCGGGTCACCTTTGAAGTCCATAGAAACAAGCGGTTCCTCACTGAAACCGAGAATGCCCTTCATCGGGCCATCAGCAGCGGCTTTGAAAGCAGCTTTGAGCGCTTCCAGGGTGACCGGTTTTTCGGTTTCGACAACGAAATCCACGATAGAGACGGTCGGGGTGGGTACGCGCAGAGCATACCCGTCGAACTTGCCCTTCAATTCCGGGATGACCAGGGCGACAGCCTTGGCTGCGCCGGTGGTTGTCGGGATGATGTTGAGCGCTGCAGCACGGGCGCGGCGAGGATCCTTGTGTGCCAGGTCAAGAATGCGCTGATCGTTGGTATAGGAATGGACGGTTGTCATCAGGCCTTTAACGATTCCGAATGAATCGTTGACGACTTTGGCAGCCGGAGCCAGACAGTTGGTAGTGCAGGAAGCATTCGAGATGATATTGTGCTTGGCCGGATCATATAAATCACCGTTGACACCCAGGACTACTGTCAGGTCTTCATTCTTGGCTGGAGCCGAGATAATGACCTTCTTCGCGCCACCCTTCTCGATATGCGATTGGGGACCCGGGTCTTTCTTTGTATCCCGGAACACTCCCGTGGATTCGATTACGATGTCAACGCCCAAAGCTTTCCAGGGCAGGTTACCGGGATCGCGCTCTGCCAAAACTTTGATCGTCTTTCCATCGATAACCAGGTTGCCATCCTGCACTTCGACGGTGCCAGGATAACGTCCATAGTTCGAATCATATTTGAACAGATGCGCGTTGGTCTCAGCATCAAAAAGATCGTTGATGGCAACAACTTCGAGAGTGTCGCCGGCGCGCTCTTTGATGGCCTTCAGCACCTGCCGCCCGATGCGGCCAAATCCATTGATACCTACTTTTACAGTCATGCTAAACCTCCATAGAGATAGGATATGCTAAGTTTTTATCCAAAATCACTCAAATTTGTGTGTGGATTTTCGGAAGAGCTTAGGTATTAACTCAATTGTTAATTTTATCACAATCAAGCGTTTGCGTTATTCTCCCAGCGGGCCCGTTCGCTCATAGAACAGATCCATTAACACCTGCGCCAGTCTGAGTGGATCATGCCGCCAAGGTTGTTCATAGTCTACCAGATCGGCGGTGTACAAGCGCACATCACTGCGAGATTTTTCATCTGCGATCACCCACTGGGAGGCCTCAGCAAGCCCGCCATCATAATTATCGTTACACAGCACGATGTCGAACAAGTCTTCGCCCACATGCTCCTCTAAAGCCCGTACGTGATCGTAACAGGTGAAAGCCTGCGTTTCACCTGGCTGTATGGCAATGTTGCAAACGAAAACCTTGAGCGCCCGGCTGGTACGCAATGCCGCCATTACGTCATGAACCAGTAAGTTGGGTAACAGGCTGGTAAAAAGGCTACCAGGCCCGATCACGATCATCTCCGCATTGAGCAATGCCCTGATCACTGGCGGAAAGGCGGGCGCGTTATTCGGTTCCAGCCACACACGCCGCACATGCCCGGCAACTTCCGGGATACGGCTTTCCCCTTCCACCCGCACCTCGTTGACCACATGCGGCAGGCGCACATCCGCTATCAGCTTGACATTGTGCAGTGTCGAAGGGAGAACACGTCCATGCACAGATAACACTCGACCTGATTCAGCCACAGCTTCTTCAAAGCTTCCGGTGATATCGCTCAGCGCTGAGATGAACAAATTGCCAAACGAGTGACCATGCAATCCCGGTTCACCGCTGAATCGATACTGGAACAGTTGCGCCAGCAATGCTTCATCGTTGGAGAGCGCGGCTAGACAATTGCGGATATCGCCCGGCGGAAGGATGCCGAAACTTTCACGCAGACGGCCAGATGAACCACCATCATCCGCTACTGTGACAACAGCAGTCAGGTTATAGGTGTGGCTTTTCAGTCCCCGTAGCAATGTGGACAATCCGTGACCGCCGCCGATCGTAACGATCCGCGGCCCACGCCCACGCCGTCGATAATCAGTCAACTGATCGACCACATGCGAGCCAGGTCGCATGAAGGGGCGCATCAGAGCACGATTGAGTTCCCAGAGACCAAAGCCGATCAGACCAAGGCCGATGCCCCCGAAAACAACCGCACGCACCCAACGCGGCAGGAAGCGCAAGGATGCAAAAGAGAGTAAGGCAAGAAAAGTCGGATTGGTTGTCCCTGTGCGGTATAGATCCAGTAAGAGAATTACCAATCCCACAACTAGAAAAGTCATACCGGCCAGTGCAACCAAAAGCCAACGTTTGACCCCCAGACCAGGCGCAAACCAGCGCAAGAAGCGGCGCAAACCTTGAAAACGCGCCATATTATTCTTTGGGGTGTTCATTAAGGCGAGTTTAACAGTGATTATAAGAATAGTCAATCAGGGGCATATCAATTTCGTTGGAAATCACTGTAGGCCATTGCTGCCTGGATGACCCCCCGGTATAATTGCCCGCATGAGCACTTTCGTAGCAGTGGACATAGGCGGCACACATATACGCGTTGCCGCATACGAATCAGAAAACATCACTCCCCTGACTCATAAACGCGCACGCAGCCATGCAAAAGAACCGGGCACCTTTGACAGGTTGATCAAAGTCATAGAATCGGCCTGGCCGGAAAATCGTTCCGTAAAGGCCATTGGAATGGCATCGCCTGGCCCACTCGATCCGCAGACTGGAGTCGTGCTGGATACTCCTAACATCCCCGAATGGGACAATTTTCCTCTTGTAGAAAAGCTCTCAAATCATTTCGGGGTGCCCGCCTACCTGGACAATGACGCCAATCTGGGCGCGCTTGGAGAATGGAAATTCGGCGCAGGAAAAGGCCATCACCATGTACTCTATCTGACCATCAGCACAGGAATTGGCGGTGGCGTAATCATTAACGACCGCCTCTTACACGGATATCACGGGCTGGCTGCCGAACTGGGACATGTAACCGTTCTGGCAGGCGGGCCGGTATGCTCCTGTGGGTTTGAAGGTCACCTGGAGGCTTTAGCGGCAGGTCCGTCTATCGTGCGCTACGTCCGTGAACAACTGGAAGCAGGTTCAAAGTCTGAGTTAAGCAGCGATGAGGATCTGACTGCCTATTCAGTCGCCGAAGCAGCCAGACGCGGCGACTCATTAGCCAAATCTGCATATGAACGAGCGGGGGAATACCTGGGCATCGGAGTCGCCAGTTTCCTGCATACTTTAGATCCATCCATCATCATATTCGGTGGTGGTGTTTCTCAGAGCGGTTCATTACTCTTCGATCCTTTCGAGAAAAGCCTGCGTGCGCATGTTTTTTACCCCCGCTATCTTGAAAATCTTAAAATTACAACTGCCGATCTGGGCGATGACGCCGGTCTGCTTGGTGCGTTAGCCCTGGCACAAATGAAGCAGTCGGATAAATAAAAGGAGTTCCCCTTAATGCAAGCAATGAAGTTACCCGGGCTAAAAGCCCAAGCGTTAATCGAGCGCGACCGCACTGTAATCTCTCCATCCTATCCGCGCGGGTATCCGTTTGTGATGGACCATGGCAAAGGCACAGAGGTATGGGATGTGGATGGCAATCGTTTTCTGGATTTTATGGGCGGTATCGCGGTAGTTTCAACCGGTCATTCCAACCCGAAGGTTGTTAAAGCCATTCAGGAGCAGGCTGAGAAGTTCATCCATATTTCTTCCGATTTCTACCACGAGAAGTGGGTCGAGCTGGGGGAAAAACTTGATGAAATTGCGCCTTTTGAAGAGCGGGCTATCTCATTCATGACCAACTCAGGCACCGAAGCGGTGGAAACAGCCATCAAACTGGCACGCTATCATACTGAACGCATGAATTTCATCGGTTTTACGGGCGCCTTCCACGGGCGCACGATGGGCGCGGTCACTTTCACGGCCAGCAAACCTGCCTACCATGGCGGCTTTTTCCCATTGATGAACGGGGTTGTACATGCTCCCTTCCCCGATCCTTATCGCCCGGTGCTGGAACGCAAGCCCGGCGAAGATTATGGCGAGACGGTTGTGCGCTACATTGAGGAACAAATCCTCGATCACATCCTGCCGCCCGATGAAGTGGCCGGCGTGCTGGTAGAGACCATCCAGGGCGAGGGCGGTTACATCGTTCCACCAGAAGGCTTCTACCCGGCGTTACGCGCATTATGTGACAAATACGGCATTCTGCTGATTGTGGACGAGGTGCAATCCGGTATGGGCCGCACCGGCAAGTGGTGGGCAATCGAGCATTACGGCGTGGAACCGGATATGTTCACAACCGCCAAGGGCATCGCTTCGGGCATGCCACTGGGCGCATGTGTGGCGCGCAAATCCGTGATGGACTGGGGCAAAGGCACACACGGAAACACCTATGGCGGCAACCCCATCTCCTGCGCTGCCGCCCTATCCACTATCGACCTTATCGAAAATGAATTCATGGATAATGCCACCAAGATGGGGCGGTATGCGCTGGATGCATTGGAGGAAATCATGCACCGCCATCCGAGCATCGGCAACGTACGCGGGAAAGGCCTGATGATCGGCATGGAGTTTGTGAAGGATCAAGAGACAAAAGAGGCAAACAAAGAATTAACTGAGCGCGTGGTGGAACTGGCTTTCGAGCGCGGATTGTTGATGCTCACTTGTGCCAAGTCCGTTATCCGGGTAGCACCGCCGCTAAGCATTTCAAAATCGGAAATTGACGAGGGCCTGCAAATCTTCGTTGAAGCAATAACTGTAGCCGAGAAGGAATTGGGGATGATCTAAACGCACGATTTTAATTGACATCCTTCCTTTATTCGAGTATGCTTGCGCCTGTCCGGGCAGGCCCGGCGCGGCGGAGCCTTTCAAACCCCGCCAGGACCGAGAGGTAGCAACGGTAAGGAAGCGTATCCGGGTGCCGTCGGTCACCTGCCTGGATATTAGAA
>JBAVJG010000211.1:0-7040 GCA_049687655.1 Anaerolineales bacterium
GCGGATGGAGAACTGATCCAAGAAACCAGTACAGATTCCAACGGTTATTATGGATTCAATGTGGAAGCGGGTGAATATTCAATCGAGTTCGTGAAACCCGAGGGGTTTGAATTCACGGAACCAAACATCGGATACGAAGAGACCGATAGTGACGCCGAGCAGGCTACGGGGCGGACAGATACGGTCCAGGTGGATTCCGATGTTCGTCTCTGGGATGCTGGCCTGATTCCCTTAATCGAGCCTGATCCCGCCGAGATTCCGCCCGCACAAATTGGCCCGGTTCGGTCTGCACGTCTCATCCATATCCATCTGCAGAACTTCCTGCAAGAAAGCTGCCTGATTTATGCAGGAGCGACCGAGGAGATTGAGGGGAAAATACCCGGCTGTGCAACGGTCTTTAAACGCGGCGACGGCGGGATGGGTGCCATGCTGGATATTTCACGCATGAAAGCAATCTCCGAAGATAATTACCGCAAAGAAGGGAGCGACTTCAACTACGCCCACAATCTCTTTGCGGCTGAGGTCCCAATTGGAGGCAAACCAGCCATGCAGGTCGATATGTTCTTTTCGCAACTCAACCAGAGCAAGTGGGTTTACGATCCCACCTACCAGGGTTGGCTGCGCTACGTGGACAACACCAGCGAACTAACCGATTTCCATGTGGACACCGACCGGCTTTCCGGTCGCCAGATCTATTTCGAAAACCTGATCGTCCTGTTTGTAGAACACGAGGTGCTGGCACCCGCGATCATCGATATGTACTTGCAGCAGGGGGAAGAAGGAAACGGCTTTGCATTTCGCGATGGGCAAATGTTCGGTATTGAATGGAGCACGCGTGCCGGAAAATATGAGCAAGAGACCGGTTTCCGCCTCCCAATTGCGTTCCGCGAAAAAAACGGAGACCCTTTCCCCTTGCGGCCCGGCCGCTCCTGGATCGTCATTGCAACTCCATTTTCAGATTATTCCCAAAATGAGCCTGGGAAATGGAATTTTCGCATCTATGCGCCACCGGGGGCAGGAATTTATTAGAAGATCCATAATCCTTGCGAAGATTTGATTCTTCGCCTGCGCCTCAGGACAGGTCCTCGCAAGGATTTTTAAACAGAGTCAGTTACCTACTTGGTGATGGGCTTTTTAGTACAATACATTCAAATGAAAAAGCTCCAACTGTTGATTATCCTAGGATTAATTTTCCTATATGCCTGCCAGCCTGAAATCAAACCGGAAGTTACACCAACAAACACACTCACGCCCAAACCAAACGAAACTCTAACAGCAACTCTATCCCCCACTCCATCTCCCACATCCACGCCACAACCGCGTCAGCAGCCAGCCAACTACGGACCGGAACTCGAAGATTTTCCCACTGGCTACAACCCATTGACCGGGCTCCCTGTGCAAGACCCATCCATGCTGAACCTGCCAGCCGTGTTGGTCTCAATCAGCAACATGCCGGTCACCGCTCGTCCGCAGGCTGGTTTGAGCTTCGCGCCCTGGGTCTTCGAGCTTTTCATCGGTGAGGGCAGCACGCGTTTCATGAGTGTTTTCTACGGCGACTATCCGCGCAGCATTCCGGACGTCAGCGGGAATTGCCCGGTTCGTGAGGAACGCTTCATCCCCGATGACGCCTGGATCGGGAACCGCGTTTGGTTAGATGAGAATGCGGACGGACGTGCAAACGCTTGGGAAGTCGGGGTGGGCGGGATATGTATCCATTTATTCGACGCGGCGAGTGGTGAGCGTCTCGCCAGCACTTCTAGCGATTCCAACGGATATTACGGCTTCGAGATCCAAAAAGACACCCGGTATTTTCTTGAATTTGATCTGCCTTCTACCTACCAGTTCACTGACCCGGATGTAGGCGATGACAACCACGACAGCGACGTCAATCCGGCCAGCGGACAGACTCCCGCTTTTCAGCCGACCAACGGCGATTCATCCCGGGACGCTGGCCTGCTCCTGTTCGAAAGTCCGACGGCCATCCCAAGCCCTGTCGCGACCGGCACACCGCTTGGCTGGTACATCCCACCCGAAGATTATGTTGGCCCCATCCGCTCCGGGCGCTTGACCTACAACCACATCAAGTATATGTTCACCGATAGCTGCCTGGTCTACGCCAGCGCGGGACGGGGCATTCGCGAGGCATTGGATGGCTGCGAGATCATCTTTGGGGTCGATCGAACCACTCCGAACAGCTCACTTCTCACAGTGAGACACATGCGTGAGCTGGCTGTAGAAAGCAAAGTCCCCAATCAGCCTATCAATTATTCCGGGAACCTTTTCTCAGCTATACCACCAGAAGGAGGGCAACCTGCTACCGGAATCCACGTTTTCTACCACGATTACACCCAATCCCGTTGGGAATATGATCCAGTCTCAGGAAGTTACCTGCGCTATACCGATCTTGCTGACGGCACAGCCACTTTCGTTCCGGCCACCGACCGGTTAACCGGACGCCAACTTGCTTTTGAAAATGTGATCGTCATTCTAGCACCGCATGACAGGATTCGTCACCTGCAATTCGATATCGACCTGGGGATAGGGCAGGAAGAGCGCGCGTATCTCTTTCGGGATGGGCAGCTATTCAGAGGCGCTTGGTCAACAGCCAACCGAGAGTGGGAGAAGGAGAGCGGATACATTCGCCCCATCCACTTTATAGATTCGAATGACAACCCAATCCCCCTCAAACATGGTCGCACCTGGATACATCTCTTCACTCCCGAATCCTATCTGGAGGATTATGGGGAGGCCCAATGGGAAGCTCATTTTGTCCAGCCTTACGATCCGATCGATACGCCAGAGCCCGATTAAAAGTTTTGTAGAGCGATATGAATATCGCTTGTCTTGGAGAGACGACATGAATGTCACATCACGAGTGCAAGTTTTGTTCCATTTACTGGAGTTGTAACTTAGGAAGTGACAACTATCCCTCTACTTTTTGACTTGTGCCAGTGTACTTTTGAGACTCAAAAACGCTATAATAACAATGTCAGTAAATCACGATGCAAATGGTAGAGGCCCGAAAATAAGGGTGCGGACGGGCTTATACTGTCCGCACCCTTATTTTCGGATTTCTTTTCACTGTTGTGAAACACTGTTAATGAAATCGCTATGAGAACAAAAAGAGGAGACGATCTATGAGTAAAGAGAATGAAGCAGTCATCCTTTCCGCTGTGCGCACGCCAATTGCACGGTTCCAGGCAGGGCTGAGCAACATCCCGGCCACCAGACTGGGGGCAGTGGTGGTCAAGGAAGCCGTAGAACGAGCAGGCATAGAAGATAAAGCGGAAATCGACGAGGTGTTCATGGGAATGGTTGTCCCCGCCGGGCAGGGACAGGCCCCCGCCCGCCAGGCAGCCATCTTTGGCGGGTTGCCGCCCACCGTCAGCGCGACCACTTTCAACAAGGTTTGTGGTTCCGGCTTGAAAACCGCCATGCTGGCATCTCAGGCCATCAAAGCCGGTGATGGGCAGTTGTTCGTGGCAGGTGGCATGGAATCCATGACGCGCGCGCCCTACCTGGTCCCGGGCCGCACGGGCGAGATCCGCTACGGACATGTAGAATTGAAGGATTCCCTATTACACGATGGCCTGTGGGATCCGTTCGAGGACTGGGCCATGGGCAATGCAGCTGACTTCATCGCCGAAGAGTATGAGGTCACGCGCGAAGCAATGGACCGTTTTGCTGTCGAAAGCCACCAAAAGGCAACCGCAGCAATGGAGAGTGGTAAGTTCAAGGATGAAATCGTCCCGGTGGAAGTCCCAGGTCGCAAAGGCACAGTGACTATTTTCGATACCGATGAGGGTCCGCGGGGAGACGCAACACTCGAAGGGATGGCGAAACTCAGACCGGTCTTTCGTAAGGACGGTAGAGTCACCGCCGGGAACGCATCCAGCCTGAATGATGGTGCCGCCGCAACGGTGATCGCCAGCCGCGCCTATGCTGATGAGCACGGACTGAAACCGCTGGCACGAGTCGTCGCTTACGGACAGGCTGCGCTCGAGCCGAAATATCTCTTTGCCGCTCCAGGCAAAGCCATACCCAAGGTGCTCGAAAAAGCCGGCTGGACTCTGGACGATGTCGATTTGATCGAACTGAACGAGGCATTTGCCGCGCAAGCCTTGGCCAACGGCTACGAATTAGCCGACCAGGGCTGGGATTGGAACAAAGTCAACGTCAACGGCGGCGGCATCGCGCTCGGACATCCTATCGGCGCATCCGGCACGCGCATTCTGGCCACGTTGATCTATGCTCTGAAAGACCGCGGCCTGAAGCGCGGGCTGGCGAGCCTGTGCCTCGGCGGAGGGGAAGCCGTGGCGATGGCGATAGAAGTCGAATAAGTCAAAACAGTTTGACAGGTCCGACTTGTCAGACCAGGAGACCACTATGAACATTAAACACATCTTTGTCGTCGGCGCCGGGACGATGGGAAACGGCATCGCCCAGGTGGCGGCCACATCCGGGTACCGCGTCACCTGCATGGACGTGATGCCTGCTGCCCTTGAAAAAGCCAAAGCCAACATCCAAAAATCTACCGCCAAACTGCTCGAAAAGGAAAAGATCACCCCCGAGCAAAAAGCCGCTGCGGACGAAATCAACTTCGCATCTGACATGTCCACCATTGGCGAAGCGGACCTGGTTATCGAAGCTGCCACCGAAAAGCCTGAGCTGAAATTCAAGATTTTCAAAGAGATAGATGAGAAGGCCCGCAAAGGCGTCATCCTAGCGAGTAATACTTCGTCTATCAGCATCACAAAAATTGCAGCCGCGACAAATCGCCCGGATAAAGTGATCGGGATGCATTTCATGAACCCGGTCCCGCTGATGAAACTGGTGGAAGTCATACGCGGACTGGGCACCTCTGACGAGACCACCCAGACGACAATAGAAGTCTGCAAATCTATGGGCAAGGAACCGGTCGAGGCTAACGACTCTCCAGGCTTCATCTCCAATCGCATCCTGTGCCCGATGATCAACGAGGCCATATTTGCCCTGCAGGAAGGCATCGGCACACCCGAAGCCATCGACCAGGTCATGAAGCTGGGCATGAACCATCCCATGGGCCCGCTCACTCTGTGCGACCTGATCGGCCTGGATGTGGTGTTGAACGTGATGGAAATCCTGCAACGCGATCTGGGAGACGACAAGTACCGTCCGGCGTATCTATTGAAGAAGATGGTAGATGCAGGGTATTTAGGCAGGAAAACGGGTAGAGGTTTCTACAAGTACTAGCAATCAGCCATCAGCTTTTCGGGAGGGCATCATGAAAGTCGAACTGCGTGAAATGACAATGACCGATTACGACAAGGTATATGCACTGTGGAAAGACAGCGAGGGGCTGAAACTCAACAGCGAGGACGACTCGCAGGAGAGCATCAAACGCTTCCTGGAACGCAACCCGGACTTAAGCTACATCGCCATTGATAAAGGACAGCTCGTCGGCGCAGCGCTGTGCGGCAGTGATGGGCGACATGGTTACATCCACAATCTGGCTGTGGCTAAGTCCCATCGCAGGCAGGGCATCGGCAAGTCGCTGGTGGGACGTTGCATGTTCGCGCTGATGCGCATGGGCATCCATCGCTGTCACCTGTTCGTGCTGGGCGACAACAAGGCCGGGCTGGAATTTTGGAAGAGCCTGGGTTGGCAGCAACGGGTGGAGTTGATTACCATGTCGCAGCCGTTGGAGCTTTAAGACATTAGACATAAGACCTCAGAAGCTAGCCGATAGCATGAATATGTTGAAGCAAATGTTTATTTAAGGAGCAGATCATGCGAGATTTCAGAAAAATTCAGGTATGGGAAAGAGCACATCAATTTGCGTTGCAAGTTTATAAAATCACTTCAAGTTCCCCAAAAGAGGAACTTTACGGGTTAACTTCGCAAATGCGGCGTGCAGCTATGTCTATTCCATCCAATATTGCAGAGGGCTGTGGCCGGGATACGCAAACTGAGTTGGCACGTTTCATACATATTGCTAGTGGTTCAGCCAGCGAATTAGAATACCAACTTATTCTGGCACATGATCTTGGCTACATTCGTGATGAGCTTTATCCCAATCTGAATGCTGAAATCAATGAAATCAAACGAATGCTTGTTGGCTTCGAAAAAGCTGTCAAGGCGAACTCCAAAAATCTAAAGTCCAAGGTCTAAAGTCTCATGCCGAAAGTCTACGACTATGTCATTATAGGCTCCGGTTTCGGCGGCTCGGTCTCGGCTATGCGTTTAACCGAGAAGGGCTACTCCGTGCTGGTGCTGGAGCGCGGCAAACGCTTTGAGGATAAAGATTTCCCCAAAACCAACTGGAACATCTGGAAATTTCTGTGGCTGCCCGCGCTGCGCTGCTACGGCATCTTCCAGATGACCTTTCTCAACGGACAACTTGCCCTGCACGGCAACGGCGTGGGCGGCGGAAGCCTCACATACGGCAACGTGTTGGTAGAACCGGATGACCGCCTGTTCCGGGCTCCTGCATGGAAACACCTGGCAGACTGGAAATCCATTTTGCAGCCGCACTACGAAACCGCCAAATACATGCTGGGCGTGACACCCAACCCCAAAATGACCCATGCGGACGAGAAAATGAGAGAGATCGCGGAAGAACTGGGCAACGGAGACACTTTCAAGCCAACCGATGTGGGCGTCTTCTTTGGGAAGACCGGGGAGGAGGAACAAACTGTCCCTGATCCGTATTTCAATGGGGAGGGGCCTGACCGTGCGGGCTGCAACTTCTGCGGCGGATGCATGGTAGGCTGCCGCTACAACGCCAAGAACACCCTGCCGAAGAATTATCTTTATTTTGCAGAAAAACAGGGGGCGAAAATCATCGCTGAGGCACAGGTAATAGATATCAGACCGTTGACGGCGGACGATGGACGGTCTACAGTCAACGATCGATTGTCCAAAGCGCGTTACAAAGTGGACTATCGCAACACAACTGCCCGTTTTAACGGAGGCAGGAGTACAGTCCGTGCTCGAAACGTGGTCGTCTCTGCCGGTGCGCTCGGGACGATGAACCTGCTCTTCCGCTGCCGGGATGTGAC
>JBAVJG010000212.1:0-6112 GCA_049687655.1 Anaerolineales bacterium
TGGTGTGTGTGTGGATAAGTGCACCCAAGACGCACTGTCATTGGTGCAAGATGAGTCCAAAGGTGTGCCATTGGAAATCTGCGCGCTGGTGGAACAATTGAGATAAGCGAAATACACTATGGAAAAATCAATAACAAACGAGCAACTTGAGCATCTTCTTAATTTTGTGGGCTATGGAATTCCAAATGCTGATGTTTGGTTTTTGGCATGGAAGAAGCGGGCGGTGGTGAAGAAAATTTAAGAGCACGGTTGCAGTTGCAAAACGCTGAAACAGAGACCGAAAGCATTCGAAATTATCAGGCAGAGAAATTGGGACGATACGGTGGAAACACTTTATTGTGTGAATTAATGCCTATTTCGAAACCAAACGTATAGTGAAAATAATCAACGGTTCCTGGTAAAAACTCGGTAAGTATAAAATTTCTAGCTACCGGACAGTTTCAAATACGCGTCGTTGGTTGAGTACCGCAAAGCGGAGTATCGAAACCAACAGTCCCTGGAAAAGTTTACGTTTGTGGTTTCGATACGCTCTCAGCTATCGCTTCGAGCTACTCAACCACCGTCAAAAACAAATGTATCTGGTGGCTAGTAAAATTTGTATTTAGGACTTACGCAGTTCGCAAAAGGTTACCGAAAATAAGGGGGATGTGCGTAGCACAACGCCCGGGTCGAAGATCGATCCGGCGTTTTCCTGTAGATAGGCAACCACCTCTTCGTGTGGCCAGGCTTTGCGATAGGGACGATCGGAGTTGAGAGCGTCCCGGTTATTGAGAAATGACCTGTGCCATAGCGGCCACACACAGATCGTGGGTTCGCTCCTTGCTTATCTGACCGTCACTGTAACGGGTGCCAGAGCATCGAGAGCAGGATGGCGGCCCCGGCCAGCAGCGCACCCAGCGCCGTGAAGACAAAGCTGATCTCCATGGTTTCGCGCTTGGTGATCAGGTAGGTAGGCAGGCTCATGAAGACATCGTCCAGTTCGCTGGCGCTGGTGGCCTGGTAGTATTCGCCGCCGGTGAGGTCCGCGATGTCGATAAGCGTCTGCTCGTCGATGCCCCTGCGGAAACCACCTCCGCCTCCCCCAAAGCCGCCTCCGCTAAAGAACCAGTTGTCACAGAAAGCGAAGGGAGCGCCTTCATTCGTGCCGAAACCGATAGTATAGACGCGTATGCCGCGATCTGCAGCTTGCTGCGCAGCGTCCAGCGGCCAGGGACCGGCATTACTGGCACCGTCGGTCAGCAGTACGATGATATGCGGCGCGTACGTTCCGGGCGGCACCGGGTTAACCGTACTTGATGAGAACGAGCCGAAATCGGTGGGCGGGATGCTCTCGTCCACTTCGGCGATGGCATCCAGTGACCGGAGAATGCCGCTGCCAATCGCCGTCCGGCGGGCAACATTCAGACCACGGATGGCGTCTTCGAGCGCATTCTGGTCGCGGGTGGGAGGCTGGATGATCTCGGCGAAGCCCGCGAATACAACCACCCCGATCTGTGTGTTCGAATGCTGGTTATGGATGAACTCCAAGGCCGCCTCTTCTGCAGCAATAAGGCGGTTGGGCTCGATGTCGGTTGAGCACATACTTCCGGAGATGTCCATGGCCAACACGATGGTTGCCTGCCCAGAAGGCAAGACAACCGTCGCCACCGGACGTCCCAACGCCACCACCAGGCTGGCCAGCCCTAACAAGAATAAAGCCACCGGAAAATGACGCCGCCAACTCGATTCTTTCGGCAGCGCGGCGCGCACAAGCGACAAGCTCGAGTAGCGGACGGCATACCGCCGTCGCCTTCGCAGAATCCAGATGTAAACCCCGACGATGATGGGAATGAGACCCAGCAAAAGCAGGAACCCGGGCCAAAGCAAATTCATCTTGTACCTCTAAGATCTTTATCCAACATGAGTTCTAGGCGGCGTCCTCGCCGCCGGAATTTCGTTGTAACCATCATGGCAAGCGGCTGAACCACACCAGCGAGAACGCGCCGCCGATGAGCATAAACAAAATACTGAACCCTGCCAAAATCGAAGTGATCTCCGTCTTTTCCGGCTTGACGACCACCTGCATATCCAGGTTCTCATAGATCTCGCGCAAATCATCCTCGCTCTGCGCATTGAAATAGGCGCCCTCCGTCAGAGAGGCGATTTGCTGCAACATGGGCTCGTTCAGTTGCGTGAATACCGTGAAATCATTGACAGTCAGATTGGTTCCTTCGGGGCTGCCCACACCGATGGTGTAAACGCGTACACCCTGCCCGGTGGCCGTCAGCGCCGCCTGGACCGGGTCCGGGTTGGCCGTGTTCTCACCGTCTGTGAGCAGGACGATCGCAGCCGGGATATACGTCCCGTACGGGAGCGGGGTTGGTGTCGGTACGGGCGTCAGGCTGTCGGAGGGTGGCAGCGCTTCTCCTCTGCTCTCAGCAATTGCGTTGAGCGACTGAAGAATCCCGCTCCCCAGCGAGGTGCCCCGTTGGGGGGCCAGGCGGTTGATGGCCGTCAGGATGGCCTCCTGGTCTTTCGTCGGCGCCTGAACCGAAATACCGCCGTCGCTGAAAGCGACCACACCGATCTGCACGCTGCTTGGCTGGCGATCCACAAACTCGCGCGCCGCGGCCTTGGCGGCTTCCATGCGCGTCGGCTGCATATCCTCGGCCGACATACTGCCGGAGACATCGAACGCCAGGATGACGATGCTCTCCACGCTCGGCAGGCTGACCACCGCATGCGGGCGCGCCACCGCGACCAGCATGGCCGTCAGCCCAATCAAAAACATGATCATGGGGATGTGACGCCGCGCACCGATCCGCCCTCCGCTGGAATCCTGTAAGATTCCCAGTCCCCCGACTTTCTCGAGAGCCTCCTGCCGCCGCCGTTGCATGCGAAAGTAAAGCAGGACGAATAACGGGATCAGCAGCAGGGTCAGCAGCATCAGTGGCCAGGTAAATGTCATGAGTTTCAACTCGCAATGCGACGTTGTTGTCGCAGTTTGGCAAAACGCACGATGGCGCGCACCAGGTCCTCACCGGTGGAGAGCGAAAGCGCATCCACCCCGGACCGTTTGAATGCTTCCGATAAATCCGCTTCGCGGCGTACGGCTGCCTCCTGAAAGCGCTGGCGGAATCCGCGGTCGTGCGTATCCACATACATTTGCTCGCCTGTTTCGGCATCCTCGATCACAACCGGGCCAACATCCGGCAACTCCACTTCGCGCGGGTCCCACAAGCGCACCACCAGCACTTCATGACGCTGGTTGAGCAACTTCAACGGTCGTTCCCAGCCCGGCTCACAGATGAAATCCGAGACCACGAAAACCACGGAGCGTTTCTTGATGGCGTTCAAGCCGCCTCGCAGCAATGGAGTCAAATCCGTGAACGGCGCGCGCGGCAGGCGTGGATATTTGAGCAGGTCATTGACCAGTCGCAGCACCTGCATGCGCCCACCCCGCGCCGGGATGGTATGCTCGATTTTGCTTCCATAGAACATGGCCCCGATGCGGTTGCCGTGACGGGTCAGCACGCGTGCCATGGTGGTCACAAAATCGATCAACATGCTACGCTTCTGGTTTTCCGCCGTGCCAAAATCTACCGAGGGGCTCAGGTCGAGCAGGAACCAGGCCGAAATCTCCCGGTCTTCGACATATTGCCGGATATAGGGCGTATCCATGCGCGCCGTGACGTTCCAGTCGATGTAACGGATGTCGTCTTGCGGCTGGTACTCGCGCAGGTCGGCGAAGTCCACCCCGTAACCGTAGAACAGGCTGCGGTAGTCGCCCTGCAACAGGCCATCCAGTCGCCGGATGACCTTCCACTCGAGCCGCTGCAGGATGCGTTCAGGAGTTGCTGCGGAGGTTGTCGGCATGTTCTCGTAGCGGCACCACCGGGATCGGGATGCTATCAAAAATCTTTTTCAATAAATCATCAGAGGTGACATTGTCTGAGAGCGCTTCGTATGACAGCACAAGGCGATGCCGGATCACATCGAAAGCCATATCCAGTACATCCTGCGGCAGGGCGTAGTTGCGTCCGCGCACGAAGGCTAATGCGCGTGCGGTCAGGATCAGGTTGATCGATGCGCGCGGACTGGCGCCGAACATGATGTAGTGCTCGATCTCCTGCAAGCCGACCAATTTCGGATCGCGCGTGGCGGTCACCATGCGGACAGCATACTCCATCAGCGCCGGATCGACGTACACTCTGTCAACCTGGGCTTGCAAGGCGACCAGTTCTTCGGTAGTCAACACTTTTTGCACGGCCTGCAGCGCGCCCGTCATGCGCTCCACGATGACGAATTCTTCGGTGGAGTTGGGATAGCCAACCAGCACCTTGAGCATAAAGCGGTCCACCTGCGCTTCCGGCAGCGGATACGTGCCTTCGGTCTCGATGGGATTCTGCGTCGCAAGCACCAGAAATGGGATTGGTACCGAGAATGTCTCGCGCCCGATGGTCACCTGGTGCTCCTGCATCACCTCTAACAGCGCGCTTTGCACTTTGGCCGGCGCGCGGTTAATCTCATCCGCCAGCAGCAGGTTGGTGAAGACCGGTCCCA
The DNA here is from genome assembly GCA_049687655.1 of Anaerolineales bacterium. Classification (GTDB taxonomy): domain Bacteria; phylum Chloroflexota; class Anaerolineae; order Anaerolineales; family Villigracilaceae; genus JAABUE01. Next base: position 4,543 of record JBAVJG010000212.1, read on the forward strand.
ACGAGGTATTGAACTCACCCGTCTTCTGATTGTAGATACGAGTCCCGACCAGATCAGCGGGAACAAGATCAGGCGTGAACTGGATGCGCTTGAACTCGCCGCCGATCACATCCGCCAGGGTCTTGATCGCCATCGTCTTTGCCAGTCCGGGCACGCCTTCCACCAGGATGTGTCCACGGGCCAGCAGGGCTACGACCAGCCGTTCCAGCAGGTGGTCCTGCCCGACAATGATCTTCTTAACCTCGTAGAGCACGCGCTCCATGGGTTTGCGGTTTTCCGAATCCATGCTTTGGTTCATCTATTGTCTCCTTCTGATATTCTCCTGTGTCCTTCTGAGTGACTGGAAGGAGCGAAGAATCTCGGTCTTATATTATCTTGTATTAAAGATTTGCTCCATAATATGAGATTCTTCGTGGCTCCGCTCCTCAGAATGACATAACTCTCTCTTGCATACCGTCCTAATAAGGCGGCGAGCCCATCCCGCCGACAGCCACATTGATGGGCACAGCAAATCCAATCCCGACAAAGAAACTTTCTTCCGTGGGGTTTATGATTCCGGTCACAACACCGATCACCTGCCCATTGCGATTCAAAAGCGGGCCGCCCGAATTGCCGGGGTTCACAGCCGCGTCGATCTGTATCAAACCCTCCAATTGTTGGTCGCTGCCGACTGGCTGGAAAGTACGGTTAAAACCGGAAATCACACCGGCGCTCATCGAACCGTACAGGCCGAACGGATTGCCGACCGCGAAGGTCTCATCGCCGATACGCATGGAGCCGGGATTACCAAGCACGGCTGGCACAAGGACCTCCGGAAGAGTATAAGATTGCAAAACAGCAATATCGTTCTCTGGCTGTTCCAGGACGATTTCAGCCTCTGATTCCGTACCATCCGCAAAGGTCACTTTGATTTCATTTGCGCCTGCAACAACGTGCAAGCTGGTCAGGATCTCACCGCTGTTGGTAACAATGACCCCGCTACCCAATCCACTGCCATGCTCGCTATCTCCGTTCTGCCCTTTGGTCTGGATGAGTACCAGGGAGGGTTGTATTACCTGAAAAACCCTGGTTGAAAACGCAGGCCGCGGTGTGGCAGAAGCCATCGCCTGAACAACGATGTCATTCACTTCACGCCCGGTCACTTGCTGCGGACCGGGAAAAAGAACGTTATACAGCAAGACAGCCAGAAAGGCCGCCAGAATACCGGATGCAAACGGGATTGCGTTCTTTACGCGGGTTCGGATGTATGTTAATCGATCTCGCCACTGCCCCGATTTAGAATCCGGGCTTGAAGCTGAGGGTTCATTCATTCGATTGCTACCTTAAATGGCTAACAGGCTTTACAAGGAGTTGTATTGGTAATATAAGGCCTGTATCTTAGACTAAGATGAGAAGAAATATGCGATTTGTAGACGATTCGTAAACCTGCAAAATTTCCTGTTGGGTTCAGAGAATAAGTCAGGACCTATGCAGCTAAATGAGAGAACACCGAAAATAAGGGGGTGTGCGCAGCACACCTTCGGTACCCTTTTGCTAACTGCGTAAGTCCTATAAGTATAAAAAGCACCCA
>JBAVJG010000213.1:0-1802 GCA_049687655.1 Anaerolineales bacterium
ATGTAAAATGCAAAGCCCCCCAGGATGATCTTTCCGACTGTTTTAATGGCGTTCATCGTGCCCTCCCGTTGATATTGATGTTCTCTATCCTGCTCCCAACATCCCGAATACCATTGGGCTGAAATAAGGGATCAGCCAGATAAACCAGACCGCGATACTGAATTTATGGAAATTGGCGATCATCTTTTCATCTTTCCTTACCAGCACAAGTGTGGCCCAGATGGCGTGGATGAGCATCAGGATAATCGCCAGCAGTCCCGAAAGTCCGTGAATATCGTAGCTCATGCCGCCCACGAAATCGAACATCATCCCGGTTCCCCAGGTATCGCAGACCAGCCCGAGCCAGAAGAAGGCCGTATGCCAGATTTTTAGTCTGCCCTGAAGGCGCTCACTCCAGACCCCGATGGAGTAGAAAAGCAGGGCTAAATTGATCACGATCACAGCGGCGGGATTCATCGATGGTTTCCTCCAACTTTTGTTATGTTTCAAGCATTATACATGCCTATAGATGAAGTTTGTTGATAGGATAGTCCCGCAAAGCGGGGTGGGTTATGGGAGAAGCCCATCGAATATATCAAGCTTCGTTCACAAGATGGCTAAAAAATCTCCCGGTTGGGAGATTTTGGGGCAGGAAATATCTCTGAGAAGAATTCAGGCTAGCGTGATCTTTCCGGAGGAAATATCAGCCGCAATCAATTCCTTGAAACCTTTAGATCCCTCCTGAATTATGGCGAAAACCATTTCGCGAAGCTCTTCTGTGGCTCCCGCCGGGGGCTTCGTAAGACAGAAGGTTAAACGGGTGCCAGTTTCGGTCGGAGTCAGGATGCGGGTTTGTATGAATTCAGTAACGTCCTCGATCCTTTGATGAATCGTGTAGTATTCGAACGGCTTCCAGTCCAGGATGGTGTTGAAAAAATGCGTCTCCCCATGTGCGCAATGGTAGGTCGCTTCGGCTTGCATCCGTCCGCCGAGTGTATCAGTGCGTTCAACTGAATCGTATCCCAGGTATTTCTTTTCGAGGGATGGAACAGTTAAATAACCCCAGACCACGGAAGGCGGGAAAGGCAATTCCCCTTCATAGGTCATCCAGGCGGATTCGGGCGAAACGAAGACGCGCTTCTTTTCCTGTTCGCGCTCCCAGACCTGATGCAGGTCAAGCACCTGCATCTGCACTTCCCCGATATGTTCATAGGTCTCGGTATGCGGGACCAGCGGATAGGCCAAATCCGTCAGATTGAGTGCCTGCGCTGCTGTCTCGCTGAACAAGGCATAACATTTGATCCCGGTTTCCTCGATGACGTGATTCTTCAACATGCGATGTGGGACGATCACGTCTGCGCCCAGCAATTCTTCGCGGTCGCCAAGTTTCTGAATGGCATATTCCCCATAGTGGATAACCATTTTCAAGTCCAGGTTGGACATGTTCTGGCAGGCGCGGCAGGTGCAGGTGGTGTTGAACTGCATTTGCCGCAATGTTTCGGCAAACACAAAATACAGATTCTCCAGCGCTTCCAGCAGGGCTTGCGGCTCGACGAAATTCGTCTCCGGGACGTACATGAAGATGGCGTCCCCGCGAAAGCCGGAGAGCACAAACGGATGCTGGATATTGGCGAGTTGCACATCGAACAGACTTTGCAGGGCATCCTGGGCGTGATCCAGTTCGGATTTAGTCAGGAATTCGGTGTAGCCTGAGATGTCGGTGATGATGAAGTAGCCTTTGTTTGCCATAGGGTCATTTTCCTTGTTAGTTCAACACGTATAAAATTCACTCGTTTCTCAGTGTAACATCTATGGCACGGATG
>JBAVJG010000214.1:0-1852 GCA_049687655.1 Anaerolineales bacterium
CTTATCAAATTGGGCTTTAAAATATCGCATACAACGATCCAGAACATACTGCGAAGACACAATATTCTGCCTGCTTCGATTCGTGGTGGGTCTATTGGCTGGCGTCATTTGATATCGCATTACAAACAACAGATTCTGCTACCAATTTTTTCACGATGGAAACCATTAAGTTGCAAACATTGTATGTGCTATTCTTCATTGAACTGGGCACACGCCGTGTACACAATTCAGGGATCACATCGAATCCGAATGGAGCGTGGACGACGCAGCAGGCCAGGCAACTGATTTGGAAGATTGAAGACAGGAAGAATGAATTTCATTTCCTGATCCATGACAATGACACCAAGTTCTCAGACAGGTTTGACACAGTATTTCGTTTTGAATGTATGCATGTCCTTCACACCCCATATCAGGCACCCAATGCTAACGCGTTCGCGGAGAGATGGATACGGTCTGTCAGAGAAGAGTGTCTCGACCATATCCTGATCTGTCAGCGCTAAATCTGAGACGGATCAGTGTTTGAATATCTGAGAACATATTCGTCTGGATGAACCGACCTATTCGCTTCCTTCACCGATAGGATGATTAAACTCTATATCAGCGAGAGGACGGCTGCTTTTTTCATATCAGATGTTCGTAATGATGTTTTTGCATCCTACAGGAATGATCGTGTTTGGATATTTATACCCATACACAATCATTTCCCAGCTTTTCTTTCATCATAAGCGTGAAGATTTAGACTGCTAACTCGGTATATCTAATACCCAACCATCAACTTCGGACGATACTGCAGTGCCTCCGCCAAATGCACAGACTGAGTATCCTCACTCCCCGCCAGATCAGCAATCGTGCGGGCCAGCTTTAGTACGCGGTGATATCCCCGCGCGGACAGGTTCAACTGGCTCATCGCCTGACGCACCAGGCTGTCCCCCGATTCGTCTAATTTACAGAATTGTCGTACTTCCGCCACGCGCATGTCGGAGTTGCAGACGATATCCGTCCCCTCAAAGCGGACTCGTTGCCGCTCTCTCGCCGCCTGCACCCGTTCCCGTATCGACGCAGATGACTCGCCCAGACGGTCGCTGCTCAACTTTTCATAGTCCACACGTGGCACTTCAATGTGGATGTCGATCCGGTCAAGCATGGGACCGGAAATGCGCTTTTGGTACTTGGTGACAGCTGAATGGGCGCAGGTGCAGGGTTTTTGCGAATCGCCATTCCAGCCACAAGGACAGGGTTACACACAAAAACACAGTCTTTTTATGCTCAATCAAAGGCAATCGGTTATGCTTGAATGCTTACTATGGATGAACGGGAGAGGGTAGCGGAGCTGTTCCGAACCACTTCCTACTTTGTAAATTCTGAAACCAACTCCCGGCAAAATGCGGGGATATCCGCAACGACTCGTCCCCAAACCTGATTCCCGTCTCTAAAGGCAGGTTCATCTACCCAGGTAGCACCCGCGTTGACCAAGTCATCCTTGATGCCGCGCGAGCCGGTGGCACGATGACCTTTAACAATGCCTGCTGAAATGGCAACCAGTCCACCATGACAGATGATGCCGATCGGCTTGCCGGCCTCATCCATTTTTCGAACGAGATCCGTCACAGCAGGATAACGACGCAGCTTATCCGGTGCCCAGCCGCCAGGAATGACCAACCCGTCTAAAGAATCGGGGTTCAAGGATTCGACAGCCGTATCAGGAGTGACCTCCAACCCATTTTTACCTTTAACAGACTTCAAGTCCACTGCAGCAGTCAAGACAATAGCGTCCTCCTCCTGCAGGCGCATGAAGGGAACGTAATATTCCAAATCCTCGACGCCTTCAGCGACGAGAATAGCGATTGTTTTA
>JBAVJG010000215.1:0-2239 GCA_049687655.1 Anaerolineales bacterium
TGGCTGATCGATACGCACCCGATCACGGGGTTATCCTGGCTGCTGGCCTTCGGCGGCGGGGCGCAAGAGGACGACGGCTTCCGTTTCCTGACGCCCGAAAACATCGAGGCGACCCGTTTCATCAAAGAGTTGTCGGAAGACGGTTGTGCCTGGCAGACTCAGAATACTGAGCCGCTGACCCGCTTCGTGGATCGTTCCTCGCTCTTCGCCACCGCCAGCCTGGAAGAATTGCCTGACCTGTCGCGTGCCTTTGCCAGTGCTGGAAGCGCCGACCAGTGGACTGTGCTGCCCTTCCCCGGTGCCGCAGACAGCGCGCTGGTGGTTTACGGTTCGTCCTACATATTGTTCGAGTCGGATGACCCCGATCAACTGGCGGCCTGGCTGTTCGTACGCTGGCTGCTCACCCCGGAGAACCAGGCGGACTGGGTCAACAGCGCCGGGCTGTTCCCGCTGCAGGCCTCGACCATGAGCCTGCTGACCGATTACGCTGCCGGGCATCCCCAATGGGCCGAGGCCGTTAACCTGCTCCCGCAGGGACGCACTACCCCGCAACTGGCTGCCTGGCGCACCCTCCGCGTGGCGCTGGGAGATGGCTTCAACTTCATGTTCCGCGTGGATACGCCGGTAGGACAGGTGCCCTCCATCCTGGCGCAACTGGACGCGGTTGTGACGGATTTGAATCAATAACTTATGTAGCGTAAGGGCGACCCTTCAAAATTGAGAAGGTGCTTTGCTAAAGTCGAACGGGTCGCCCATACAAAAAATAATGAAAATGTTGGGTAAAAATATAACAAGCTACATTATCATCCACACGGCGGTGTTATATAATAAATGGGGAAGGTGCATTATGCCAATCTACGAATATGTTTGTCTTGACTGCAAAAAGGAATACGAAATCCTGCGCTCTTTTAAAGAATCCGATCAGCCCAGCGAGTGCGACGGTTGCGGCGGTGAGAACGTAAAACGCAAACTGTCGCTAGCCTTTGCCCATAGCGGCGGTTCGGCTGTCAGTGGCATGGAGAGCGGGAGAGGCGGGTGCAGCTCGTGCGCGGGAGGGAATTGCGGAAGTTGCGGGGTTTGAGAAAAGTGCAGAGTGCGTCGCACCTGGTTTGACGGGGTTTTCTTGTCGTTGAATTGATTCCGATAAAACGGATGCCCCTGTCGGGCAGATGCGACGCACTCTCTTGCAATGTAGAAATTGTGGATTGCCATTAACCAGGAGTTTCAGTTGACCGAGAAATCATCTCCCATTCACCCCGGTGAGATCTTATTGGAAGAATTCTTAGAGCCGATGGGCATCAGCCAGTACAGGCTGGCAAAAGATATCAACGTGCCGCCGCGCCGCATTAACGAAATCGTACTTGGCAAACGCGCCATCACGCCAGATACTGCTTTACGATTATCCTTGTTTTTTGGACTTTCTGAACGTTTCTGGATCAACCTGCAAACACGCTATGACATCGAAGTAGAAAAAGATAAGTTACAAGATCGCCTTGAGCACGAAGTGCATGTTTATGCTCAAGCACAATAGGCGGGGGCTGTGGCTCATGCGCAGGCGGGAATTGTGGTTCTTGTGGATGATGAACGTTCCAAGCAGTTGCCTGCAATTTTGACGCAGTTTGATTTGATAGTTACGGATTTGAATCAGTGTGAGACGATTTAGAAGTGCTACTAGTCGGTGGGGATATCTGCAGGATTTACTATTGCTTCCAATATAATTTGTAAGATGATTGCCTAATTGCTAAGCAAGGATATTTAGAGATGAGTCAACTTAAAGAAAAGTTGTTGCAATTGGCAGAAATTCGCTGGAAAACTCTTCCTGCCCTAACGAAGCAATCGAAATTTCTTTTTGAAGTAGGGTTTGAAGCAAACGCAATGGATCCAGTTGCTTTTATTGTTAGATGCCATCTTTTGACCGAAGTAATATTAGATAAGCTATTACAATTTGTACTTGAACCTAATGGGGATGCTGTACTTTATGTTGATCTAACTTACAAGAAAAAGCTTGACATAGCATCTCGCTGTGTTTTGGCAGAAGATTACATGTTATTGGAAGATTATGTGGTTGGTTCACTCAGAAAACTAAACAAGATACGGAACCGATTAGCGCATCAATTAGATGCAGAAGTGACGCGGGAAGAAGTCATTGAGTTGTTCATGGGAATCGAATATCCAATGACAATCAATCTTCAAACAGCGGATATTTCATTAATTATTTATCACTATATGGGGTTTATAT
>JBAVJG010000216.1:0-3543 GCA_049687655.1 Anaerolineales bacterium
AGATATGGCTGCCGCCGAAGAACTCCAGCGATCCGTCTGGCCCGGCAGTGAGACCGAGGTTGTGCCCACACACATGCTCATCACCGCTACCCATAACGGCGGTATTGTCCTGGGCGCTTTTGTTGAAAAAGAGATGGTTGGATTTATCTTTGGTTTCCCTGGCCTTGAAATCCTGCCGGACGGTCCGCACCCCAAGCACTGTTCACACATGATGGGCGTCCACCCCGATTGGCGCAATTCCGGTCTCGGCTTTGCGCTCAAGCGCGCCCAGTGGCAGATGGTGCGTCACCAGGGGCTCAACCACATCACCTGGACTTACGATCCGTTGCTCAGCCGTAACGCCTATCTCAACATCGCCAAGCTCGGCGCCGTCTGTAACACCTATCGACGCTCGGAATATGGCGACATGCGCGACGGTCTGAATGCAGGCTTGCCAACCGATCGCTTTCAAGTGGACTGGTGGATTTATACACGTCGTGTGGAACGCAGACTTGGCAAACACGCGCGCGGGACGCTCAGTCTGGACCAATTCACGAAAGCCGACCTGCAGCCACTCTACACGCTTCATACCCGAACCGATGGCCTGCCTCGCCCCCCCGAACATTTTTCGCCCCTAAACAGCTCTCTTGCACTGGCTGAAATCCCATCTGCCTTTATGGCGCTCAAAGATGCCGATTTCGCTCTGGCGCGTGACTGGCGCTTCTTCACACGTGAAGTATTCGAAACCGCCTTTGCCGAAGGCTACCTTGCAACCGATTTTATTTTCGACCGGATCGACGGAAAACCGCGCAGCCTGTACGTTCTCACCCACGGTGAGACCACACTGGAAGATCCAAAATAATGGATTTTATCGTCAGGATCAAAGACTGGTGGGCAGTAGAAGCTATGATCACTTCCTACAATCACGCCTATCAGATCGCACATAGAACATCCTATGAAGTAGCTGGCCCAATAGGGGTGACAAAATATGGTAACACCCATATCGCTCCATATCAGTATGAATTCCTGGCGCTGAGTCAAAATCCTCGCGTTGTTACAGAAGCCGTCCGCAATTATCCAATTCGCGAGAAAGACAAGTTCATTTTAAATGTATTCCATGCCTCGCCCAATGTCCCTGTACTCAAAGCCAAGTACATCTCACTCGGTTATGACTTCATTCGCACGGGTCCCATTCTGGGTCGAGATCTGCCACCCAAACAGCAACGCAACGATATCTCGAACATATTAAAAGCAGACACCCTCCGCAAGACTGCGTTCGCCAACGAAAGCCTGATCGACGAAGGGGAACGCATCCCACTCGATAGCCTGAGTGAAGATAACGTTCACAACTTTTTCGCCCAAGTATCCGGTCGTGCCGTTGGGTGGGCACAGATGATCACGGCCTATCCCAATGTGGGCTATGTCCAACACATATATACTCTGTCGATGTATCGCGGTTTGCGCATCGGTTCTGCACTGGTGGAACGCGCCCAGGTAGAAGCGGTTCAACTGGGTTTGCAAAACATGGTCATGGTGCCCTCTGAAATGGCGCTAGGGTTAGCCATCCGTCTCGGGTATCGTCCGCTGGCTTATTTCACTGCCTTCCGGCTGGCAGATGAAGATAATTAATGGATACATCTTCCAGATTTCTTCAGAGAGCTATTCGAAAAATAAATAAGACCGTTTCTTCCTGGTTTTTCATTGACCAGTGGGTTATCTTGACAGCACAAGATTTGAGTATGGATTCGCTCGAATGGTCTGCCTTCAAGCCGCTAATCCCGCCCCCCGACCGCTATTGGGCAGATCCGTTTGTCATTGCAAAGGAAGATCGCTATTACGTTTTCATCGAAGAAAAAATGTATCAGACGGGGCTAGGACATATTGCCTGTCTAGAGCTTGATGCGAACGGTGATTTACTATCTAACCCAACCGTACTTAAACGCTCCTACCACCTATCGTATCCATTTCTATTCGAATATCGGGACCAGCTATATATGCTGCCTGAATCCGCACAAAACAAAACTTTGGAAATCTATCGTTGTGCACATTTTCCGGACAGATGGGAGTTTGTAAGTACATTGATGCAGAATGTTTATGCGGTAGATGCCACGCTTCTCCAACACGGGGGCAAATGGTGGTTGTTTGCAAACATTAAGCAAAGTGATGACAGCTCGTCACTAGACCAGTTATCCTTATTTTGGGCCGAGGATCCCCTTTCTCAAAAATGGAACCCCCATCCGTTGAACCCGGTTGTCAATGATGCGCGTACGGCTCGTCCTGCCGGTCATATTTTCTCCCGAAGCGGGAACCTGATACGCCCATCACAAGACAACGCGGTGCGCTACGGAAAAGCATTGAATTTCAACTGCATTACCAAGTTAAGCGAAACAGAATACGAAGAAGTCTGTGAAGTCAGATTCGAACCCCCGCGTGGCACCAAGATTCTGGCAACCCATACCTACAACAAAGCTGGTGAGTTGTCCGTCATTGATGCCGTCATTCGTAGAAGGAAATGATTCATTAGTTAGGTTGAAACCAATCTAATAGCGCCCTTCGAGACCGCTCAGGGGCAAAATCATAGACAGACGCGTCAAGGCGGCCTCGAAAGGCTGCCTTGACGGTTGGATGGAGTGGAAGGAGATGAAGCAGATATTTTATTGTCGGCGCATTCCCTGCCCTTCATCATAGGATTGCGCACTCATACCAATCGGATGATAGGTGGGCTCCACCCGGGAAGGGCGATTGTTCTTGGGCGTTGCTGAAAGCGGTTTCGGCATCGGACGCGAATACGTGGGTGAGGTAACACGTCCAGGCTGGGCCAATGGACGCTGAGTACGCCGCGAACGGGAATAGTCATCAGCCAGACTGAACAGGTTTTCACCAGCTACCGAGAATGTCCCAATGATCAGAACGCGGATCAACCAGACCATAACGGCTACAAAGACCGGTACTACCTTTATCATGGTGGCTTGACCGAGTAAAACGCTTCCTGCAGATGAGTGGTTAATGATAGCGACCGAAACGCCCCACCATGTAAGGCAGGCGTTCATGGCTGCAGCCAGCAACCAGGCTCCGAAAAGGTACCAGACTTCGGCGGGTTCGTCGCGCCCCTGCTCGGGTGTAAAAAGGCGGGCGATCCCGGCAAAGTCAATCCCACAAAATGCTATGGAAAGCACGGTCGACCAGCGCAGACCGGCGAAACGCAAGTCACCGAGTACGTCACGCAGAGCAAATTCGGTGGTCGAATAGTTGAAAACTTCAAATGCCAGTAACGCGCCGACCAGGATTCCACCAAACAGCGCACCGCGCCGTATGGCAGTACCTCGCAGGAAGGGGAGCAACTGAATGGGGAAAGAGCGGTTCATGGCAACCTCCTTTTTGGAAAAGCCATGCAAAACGGACAAGGTATTTATATTATAGAACAATTGTTCTATTTGTCAAGCTTTTAAGTAACTCATTCATTGCAAATATTCCCCCAGTTATTGGCCAAGATCGTATAAAAAAAGATACACCGAGGTACCTGCGCTTGGAAACTCACGTTTTTTATTCCCGATTGTGTCAAGG
>JBAVJG010000217.1:0-6124 GCA_049687655.1 Anaerolineales bacterium
CGCCTTCGTCCGTGCGAACTGTGGGCCAACCGGTGGATTCATTCGAAAAATCATCTTGAAAATATACATCAGCAGATCCAGCGCTGGTTCTTCCTCCATCCGGCTGGCCTGTAGAAAACGAGCAGGCCAACCCTGATGCCAATATTACAAATAGGGCCAATGTAGAAGGTTTATTCATGATGACTCCTGATGTCTTTTATTTATGATAGGACTTACGCACATTGCGATAAGATACCGAGAATAAGGGGGGCGTGCTACACACGCCCCCTTATTCTCGGGCTTCCTCCGTATTTTTACGTAAGTCCTGTATGAATAGTATCGCTTTCCGAAACATGTCTGAAACTGAGTAGAGTCTTTTTTTTGAAATTACATTGGCAGTCATCGTGTCGCAATACCTGCTTTTGTATAAAACTCTAAACTTGTTCATGCAAATGCTATCTATGTAATGAAGTTTAGAATAAAAAGACGCATTCCCAAGACGGTTTGAAAATCCGTAGGTTATGCATACTTATTGGACTGGCACCATATTTGTATTTATAATGAGAAACCTTTATTGTTAGCATCGATGAATTCGAAAGGATTGCAGGGATATTATGTTCAAGAAAACCAAAGCCAGCGGATACACGGAAGTCATACGGGGCGTGCATCTCAAGACGCTCGTGTACGGAGAACAGACCCTTATGACCGAGGTCCGTTTTGAAAAAGGCGCAATGATCCCGCCGCACAGTCACCCTAACGAGCAGACTGGTTACCTTGTTTCCGGGCATATGGATTTTCTGGTGGATGGAACGCATATCATCGCCAAATCCGGTGACAGTTGGAATATCGCAGGCAACATAGAGCATGGTGCTACCGCGCTCGAAGAAACGATTGTAATAGAAGTCTTTTCGCCGGTCAGGGAGGATTATTTACCCTATTACTCGCTAGATGAGTAAAGCAACCGGCAAGCGGCTTTTTCCGCTCGATGCCCTGCGCGGAGTGGTCATCGTCTTCATGGCGCTGGACCACGCCAACTATTTCATCGCCCAGCAGCATTCCTCCGGTGAATACTGGGGTGGCCCCTTCCCAACCTACGATTCCGCCCTGCCCTTCCTGACCCGCCTGGTGACGCATTTCAGCGCGCCAGGCTTTTTCTTTCTGATGGGCGCCGGCATGCTTTTATTTGCGAATGCACGCTGGAAGCAGGGCTGGAACACCTGGCGAATCAGCGGGCATTTCTGGCTGCGCGGGATGATTTTGATCGCGCTGCAATTATGGGTGGTCAACCCCATATGGAAAGCAGGACCGGCATTCTTCCCCGATACCTACATCGGCGTGCTGCTCGCGCTGGGCGGTACGATGATCCTGGGTGGATTTTTGTTCCGACTGAATCCCATTGCGCTTCTCATCCTGACCCTGGGCCTGCTGCTCGGATCCGAATGGCTGCATCCCAACCCGGACATGTGGGGCCAGCTCAACAACGAGCCCTTGAACCTGGCGCTGATGCGCAGCGGCGGCACGGGAGAATTCTGGTCGAATTTTCCAATATTGCCCTGGCTGGAACTGGTGGTGTTCGGGATGTTGTTCGGGCGCTGGCTGCTGGACGAAGAAAAAAAAGCCTACCAGAAGGGACTCTGGATAGGCCTCGCTTTGTTGGTTCTTTTTGTCATTCTGCGTTATGCGGACGGTTTTGGGAACATCCGTCCTCGCGAGGGAAACTCCTGGATCGACTTCCTGAACGTGGTCAAATACCCGCCTAGCCTGACGTTCACCTTCCTGACAACGGGAGTCAATTTGATCGTCTTGTGGGGATTCTCAAAGGCAGGACCTCGCTTCCAAACGGCAAGCAGGCCGCTCGTCGCATTCGGAAGCGCGCCCCTGTTCGTGTATGTCCTGCACCTTATTCTGTATATGCTGATGGGACGGTTTTTCGCCCCACATGGGACAAGTCTCCCGGTCATGTATCTTTACTGGCTCGCAGGGCTGGCCATTCTGTACCTGCCTGCACTGTGGTACGGGCGCTTTAAGCATTCCGGCAATCCCCTGCGCGGGGTTACGGCTTATTTGTAGTAAGCCTCGTTCTCTACGATACTGGAGGTCAGATCAACCAGTTCGCCTGCTACAAGGACTTTGGTGGTATCCAGCACAATCGCTTCTCCATAGTGATTGGCACCTTCGTAGTGACCGGTCAGTCCGGGACGGTTGATCAATTCGCCGCCCGCAGCCTGGAACGCAGCCGGGGCTTCATCAGCAGGAAAAATAGCGGAATACGGACATTCGGGCACGCAGGCGCCGCAGTCGATGCAGGTTTGAGGATCGACATAAAAGGTGGGCCACTGCTCGGCAGGTTCGCCCGCATTAATGCACTCCACCGGGCAGACATCAATGCAGCCGTTGTCGCGCAAACACAGGCTGGTAATCACGTGGGTCATGAGTTCGCTCCTTTTCTAAAATAATAAGTTCGACCGCCTTGCTTTGCCGTCTCTCCCTATCAGTCGTCTAAAGATCACTAAAGTTACTGGTAATCAGTAAGTACCGAAGTACCGTCTTTTTGCCCCTTGACATACTATTTTATACACAGTATAATGCAATAAAGGATAAAGTATGTCAACCAATGATATGTATGAAAACACACTCAATGAGCTGCGACGCGGGATGATCGTGCTGGCCGTGCTCAGCCAACTGAACAAGGAGCAGTACGGGTATTCCCTCATGAAGCTGCTCTCCGAACAGGGATTGGAAGTGGACCAGGGCACGCTCTACCCTTTGCTGCGTCGCCTGGAATCCCAAGGATTGCTGAGTTCGGACTGGAACACAGAAGGCTCGCGCCCGCGTCGCTACTACGTCATCAGCCCCGAAGGGCAGGAAGTTCTGCCCCGGCTAAAAGAAGAATGGAACAATATCGTCTCAATGATGGAGAGGATGTTGAATTAAATTGTGTCATTGCGAGCCCCGTAGGGGCGTGGCAATCTCCTCTTTACATGAGACTGCCATGTCGGGCTTCGCCCATCCCGTCTCGTGCCAACACCCTCACTGGCTGAAAGTCCTCGCAGTGACACATGCAATTAGGAGAAATAAAAAATGAATCTCATAGATCGCTATGTAACCGAAGTCGGCAAGCATTTGCCGCGCAAAAACCGCCTCGACATCGAGGCTGAGCTGCGCTCCACGCTGGAGGACATGCTCGAGGATCGGAGCCAGCAGACCGATCGCCCGGCGGATGAAGCCTTGGCAGGAGAACTTTTGCAGGAATACGGCTCACCCAGGAAAGTGGCCGCCACATACGCAACGCATCCCTACCTGATCGGCCCGCGCATGTTTTCAACTTACACGCTTGTGTTGAAAATCGTGCTCTTTGCAGTCACGCTGGGTCTGTCAATTGCAACTATCGTCTCATTGATTGGCTCGAACCTGAGCTCCCCAGAGTTGTTACAGTCCCTGGTCGATTTCGCCGCTGGCCTGATCAGTGCGCTGGTAGCCGCCTTCGGCAATGTAACCTTGGTCTTTGCCATCTTGGAACGTGTACTGCCCGAATCCGAGTTTGAGGAAAAAGAAAAGTGGACTCCTGCCGAACTCACCAAAGAGCCTGATCCGGGCGCGGTTAAGATCGCGGACATGATTGCCAGCATCGTTTTTACGGCGGCAGCGTTGGTAATTTTCAATCTCTATCCGCAAGTTATTGGTATCTGGATAATCGAGAACAATGAATGGGTTCAGATCGCAGGCCTTTCGGAAGTATTTTTCCGTTATCTGCCGTGGATCAACTTGAGCGGGGCGCTGACCATCGCGCTGGATATCTGGCTACTGCGTCGGGGAACATGGAATGTTCTTACGCGCGTGTTGCATATTGGCCTGCAGGTGATTAGCATCGGTATCGCTGCAACTATGTTGAACGGACCCTCCCTGCTGACATTTTACGTCACCACCTTCGGTGAAGAAGCCGGGGCTGTGCTCACAAGAATGTTAAGTCTGATGGTGCCGGTGACCCTGGTCATCGTGATCGTCACTAGCGCAATCGAGATCGTAAAAGACAGCGTGCGCTTGTTACGCCCCGCAAAATCCGTCTATCCGTTTGAGAAGCCCTCTTAACGATAAAGGGAGCAATGCACATAAAAAAGGTATAACACCCATAAACCGGCTTCATAAATAATGCGAGAGCCCCGGCTACATACGCAGCCAGGGCTCTTTGCATAATATTGGGATGTATAATGCAATTCCACTTTATAAGTTGACTTAATATAAGAGGTATCAGCCAATGATAGCGTTTGTCCAATCCATATACGGCGTGGGGTTGTGCATACTGATTGGCGTGGTAGCCGTACTCCTTTCTCCCTATATTTCTATTGGTTCGGTCAGCCTCGCAATCATCCTGGGTATGCTGGTCAGCAATCTGTTCAAGCCGGGGAAGGTGTTCAAAGCAGGCATCCATTTCAGCGAAAAGCATATCCTGGCCCTTGCAATTGCCCTGATGGGAGTCAATCTGAATTTTCTGATTCTAAGGGAACTCAGCTACAAAACGATCCTTTTGATCATGACAGCAATAGCAGTAACGATCTTTTCTGCCATCGTTATTGCAAAAATATTCAAGTTTAGTGAGAAATTTGCCCTCCTGCTGGGGATTGGCAGCGGTGTATGTGGCAGTTCTGCAATTGCAGCAACGGAACAAATTATCGGCGCAAAAGAGGAGGAAGTCGGATTATCGATTGCGATCGTCAATTTCCTGGGTACATTGGGAATCTTTTTGCTGCCCATCATTGGCTCTGCAATTTTCAGGTTCTCGGACATCAACACAGGCATACTGATCGGGAACACCTTACAGGCTGTGGGTCAGGTAACCGCAGCCGGGTTTTCAGTCAGTGAGGTGACAGGCCAGACTGCCACCATCGTCAAAATGGGGAGGATCCTCATGCTCACCCCGATCATTCTCATTTTTATTTTCTCCAACCGAATTTTTGGAAATGTCCTGGAAAACAACCAGACCAGGCCGCGCGGCATCCCCCTATTCATTGTCGGATTTGTCGTATTCTCACTGGTCCCAACCCTGGGATTGGTTTCTGTTGATACCATCGAAATGCTCAGCGCCACCAGTAAAAACGCCCTTATCATAGCTATGGCAGGGGTCGGTCTAAAGATCACATTTTCAAACCTCCTGCGAGAGGGAAAAGAAGCCCTGAAAGTTGGATTTCTGATTTTCGGGATGCAAATCATCTTTAGCACCTCTATGGTATACATCCTATTTCATTAGTACTCAGAACCTCGAGCTGCACTTAAAGTTCACCGAAAATAAGTAATCTACAATATTCTAGTGTACAAAAATCTGGTCAGACAAGTATTTGGATAATTCCACACGATGCACACTACCTTCATTGTTTGCGGGGCCCCGGGCGCCGGCAAATCGACTTACGCGCAGAAACTTGCATCCGAGCACGGCGCGGCCTTGCTAGACATTGACATAGTCACCGAACGGCTTGTCCGCCTGGCGCTACGTGAAGCCGGACATGACCCGGATGACCGTGATTCGGACTATTTCAAAGAGACCTTCCGCAAGCCAATCTACAAAACGCTCTTCGATATCGCCCGTGTAAACAACCCCTTCTGGGAGGTTGTGGTTGTTGGCCCTTTTACAAAGGAATTGCGAGACCCGAACTGGCCCGCGAGGCTCTCCCAATCCCTGGGCGGACCGGTGCAGATGCATTACGTCTACTGCCCGCCAGATGAACGCAAGCGCCGCCTCGCGGAACGCGGGAATCCACGCGACATGGCCAAATTGCGGGATTGGGAGAAATACATCCAGTATTATGACGAAAGCCCGCCGGTTTTCGAGCATGTTCGGATCGAAGGCGGTTTTCTTTAAGAAGTAGAGAGATACAATATGACTGAAAACAATTTTGTGATCGAACCTATTGGGTTCATACGCTCCAAACTGACCGATCTAGCTGACGCTCCCATGCAGGGAACCGAAGGTGGTTATGAAGCCTGGCTGGAGATATCGCCTCAAGTCGCCCAGGGCCTTGTTGGAATCAACCCCGGGGACAACTTGATCATTCTGACATGGCTTCACCTGGCGCAACGCGATGTGCTTCAAGTCCACCCGCGCGGGAGGCAGGAGGCGCCGTTTAAAGGCGTATTTGCGACCCGGTCACAA
>JBAVJG010000218.1:0-8477 GCA_049687655.1 Anaerolineales bacterium
CCATTAAGATAATATTGAATCAAAATCCCCTGCCTCGTCCCCGCAAAAGCGCGGGGTAGATGACAGGGGAGGGATGGTTTAGATTTAATAAACGCGTTCCACCTCCTTTCTGCGAGGGGCGTGGAGACCGAACAAGGCGGGCGTCCTGACTTGGTTAGTTTGGCAGTTATTAAGTTAATAGTTTTGTAGTTTTCCAATCTACTAAACTATCGAACCAAACAACTAATTGAACTAACCTTACAGTTGCGCGACAGCGCCGGACTTCTCGTACCGCAACAAATTTAAATTGTAGGGTAGGCATAAATTCTGCAACCTAAAATATTGCAGGAATACCCTATAGTTTAAGTAAGTTGCGGCACTCGTAAGAGTCACCGGCTTCGCCATTGAACCTTCCCATCCGGGGGTAAGGTACCTTGATCGAAATTAAGTTGATAAAGTTCTAAATTTCTGGTTATATTGTACAACATTTCCAGACAGATAAATGTCAGGAGGATGGGTATACTTTGTCAGGGAATTTCCGACAAGAGGCAATTCCTTGATGTAAAATACAAGCAATAAATATCAAAAATCGATGAGGACTTTTTTTTCAGGTAAATTTAAATTTCCAAGCGCGGATTTCACCGAAGGTTTATGCTTACTTTCTTAAGACTTACGTAGTTCGCAAATAGTACCGAAAATAAGGGGGCGAGCTGCGCTCGCCCCCTTATTTTCGGGCCTCTCCCATATTATTGTGTAAGTCCTTTCTAATAAATATGACAGACATGCATAGTATTGATCGACTCACTGCCGCCTACCAAGATAAATTCGGACAAATGCCCGCATATATTGCCCGTGCGCCCGGGCGTGTAAATTTGCTTGGCGAACATGTAGACTACAACGATGGATTTGTTTTACCCGCCGCGATTGAGCGCGCCACCTACCTTGCCTTCTCCCCAACAAATGCGCATCATTCCACGCTTGTGGCTGTGGACCTCAACCAACAGGCATGGTTCTCTCCCGAGGATATCCCGCAAAAGATCCAACCCGATTCAACTCCCCTACCCGAATGGGCGCACTATCCCGCTGGCGTCATGTGGGCGCTTCAAGAAGAGAAACTTATTGCCCCAAATATGAATGCAGTTTATACATCTAATATTCCGCAAGGTTCGGGACTGAGCTCATCTGCCTCTATTGAAATGGCATTCATGGTTGCATGGCAAACCCTCGGCGGTTGGACTTTACCGCCCATGCAACGCGCATTGCTGGGCCAAAAAGCCGAGAATCAGTACGTTGGAGTCAATTGCGGCATTATGGATCAATTTGCATCCGCTTGTGGTGTGAAGAACAAATTGCTTTTGCTCGATTGCCGCTCGCTTGAATGGAAAACCGCCCCTCTGCCAGAAAATGTTTCCATCGTTATCGCGGATACCACTGTGCGCCGCAAGCTAACATCGGGTGAATATAACAATCGTCGAGCTGTCTGCGAAGAAGCGGTACGACTGCTAAGTCTGGACCTGCCAGGGATAAAGTCCTTACGCGATGTCAAAGTGAAGGAATTTAATCGTTTAGCGGAAAACCTTCCAGTTGAGATAGAAATGAGAGCGCGTCACGTGGTGGAAGAGATCGAGAGGTCGGAACAGGCTCAGGCTTTGCTTGAGGCGGGAGACATCCGGAGTTTTGGCAGGTTGATGAATGAATGTCACGTCAGCTTACGGGATCTATACGAAGTTTCTTGTCCCGAATTGAACGTGGTGACAAGCATTGCGCAATCTATCAAGGGCTGTTATGGCGCACGCCTGACTGGAGCAGGTTTTGGCGGTTGCACGGCGAATCTGGTCGAGAGAGAAGTGGTTGATGAATTTGTTCAAACTTTATCAAGAGGATATGCGTCTGAGACAGGCTTGCAGCCAGAAATCTATATTACCCACGCATCTAATGGGGCTGAATTGTTAGCGTAAGCAACCTTATTTAAAAGCAGATTTGATAATTCAGGATCGCTTTCAAATGCCGAAGTAAAATCTTCGAGCAACGATGCAGGTTTTTTGGGAATTTCTGCCGTTCGCTGCGCGAAGACGCAGCGGTAGATATCCAGGTTTGGGGGCACGGCAAACGGTTGTGATAGGGAGAGGTCACGTGGCTGCCCGAAAGATCGAGGGTCTGTTGGCGGCTAATGCGCAGGTGAAAGTCATCAGCCCGGCTCTCACCCCTGAATTATAGAGCTTGGTTGATTCAGGGGAGATTTCCTACACCCAAAGAGCTACAATGTGAGTGCAAAGAGATAAAATAAATACGCCCGGTATCAGGTTGATACCGGGCGCAAGGTATTATCATATTACCTTTGCCAATATTCTAAGGTGCTCGTTGTTCGCTTGGCTTGGTCAGGGCGTACACCTCTTTGCTGATCTCGAAGGCGTGCGCCTCCAACGCCAATGCTTCGTCTCGGATTTTGGCCAGGTCCTCGGGGCCGAGTTGAGTGAACTCGGTCAATTCCAATTCTTCATGGGACGCGTCCTCGCCTCGCCAGCCAACGCGGACGTTGCCAACGCCCGGTGCGTAGTACTTGACCTGGATGGCATCCGGTTCCGACTGGTTGAATTCTTCAATAATCAGCACGTCCTCGTAGCAATCCACCGGGGAACAGGTCTGCTCCCCCAGGCCAACTACCCGTCCACGGTCCGTCCAGTTAACCGCCGGTCCCCAGCCCTGGCCATAGCTGGGCAGATCCAACTCCGGCTTTGCCTTCATCACGATCCCCGCCTGGGCGCCTTTGAACCCGGGAATCCAGGTTGGCGCCTCAACCATAATGCCATCTTCGTATACCTCCGGATGCTCACCCATAAACCAGACAGTGCCGTCGTCGGCCTGGGCGTAAAAAGCGATCTCCGCCTCTACCAGTTCACCATCGGAGTAATCCACAATATAGGCCATGACTGAATTCACGCCCATAATCTCCTTGGTCAGGTCGGTGACTGTGAAGATAATGCTGTGCGGGACCTGCCTCCCGCCCTCTTCGGTGATGCCTTCAAAAACGGACTGCGATCCCGGAGTCATGGGAAAATATTCGTTATCGATGTCGGTCGGATTGCTGAATTTGGCCGTCTCGAAATCCGGGAGCGCAAATTCGGGATCCTCAGCCGGATCTTCTACCGGTGTAGGCTCATCCTCAGACATTTCGGTTGCGGTCGCCGCTGGAGCAGCCGGCGCTGTCGGAAGCGCGGGAGTTGCATTTCCGCAGGCCGAAATTGCAACCATCAAAAACAGCGCAAGCACAATAAAAAAGCTACGAATAGGTTGGTTCATCTGGATCTCCTCATTATTGCAATAATTGAAATGATATAAGTCTCATTAAAAAGACGCCCTCTGTTTACCAGAGGGCGTCCGAAAACAGAATGGTTATGCAGCACTGGTTGCATCCTGGCCAGCTTTACCAAAACGCAGGTACAGCGTGGGGACAACCAACAGGTTGAGGATGGTCGAGCTTAACAAGCCGCCCAGGATGACGATGGCCATCGGGTACTCGATCTCCTGACCGGGGATATTGCCGCTGATCACCAGGGGTACAAGCGCCAGACCGGTTGTCAGCGCAGTCATCATAATCGGTGCGATTCGCTCGCGTGCGCCACGCAGGACCAGCGCAGGGCCGAAGACCTCGCCTTCCTCCTCTTCAAGATGCTGGAAGTGACTGATCATCATGATGCCGTTACGGGTGGCGATCCCCAGGATTGTAAGTAACCCGACGAGCGAACCCAGGGAGAGAACACCGGTACTAAAATATGCCGCCAGAATGCCGCCCACCAGCGCCCAGGGCAGGGTAAAGAAGGTGAGTGTTGCCAGGCGCAGGTTCTCGAAGGAGGTTACCAGCAGGAAGAAAATCGCAATTATCGCGATTGTCCCGGCAATGAACAATTGTCGTTCAGCTGCGGCACGTTCCGCGTACTCTCCAAACAGCTCGGCATGATAGCCCAGCGGGAACTCAAGGTCCTCGACAATTTCTTCAACTTCATTAGCTACGGAACCGAGGTCACGCCCACGCACGTTGGCTGAAACGTCGATTTTTCGGGATTGGCCTTCACGCTCGATGACGTTAGGCGCCGCCACGATTTTTACGCTGGCAACTTGCTCCAGGCGAACCTGCTCACCCGTAGGCGTATCGAGCAGTAAATTTCGAATATCGTCCAGGCTGTCGCGCGTTTCGGGCGTGCTCCACACATTCACATCGTAGGTCTTGCCGCCCACAAAAAGGTCGCCGACTTCCTCGCCTTGTAAGAGGAAAGAGGTCGCCCGGCGGATATCGCCAGGTTTCAGCCCGTATTGCCGGGCGGCCTCCAGGTCCACCTTGATGTCGATCTGGGCCACGTCGACATGGGCTTCCTTTTTCAAATCCACGAGTCCCTCGACCCCTTGCAGGGCAGACAGCACGGATTCCGATGTCTCGCGCAGCCCTTCCAGATCTGGGCCATAGATCCGGATCACGACCGTATCGCTCGAACCCGTCAGCACTTCGCGGATCCTCTCTTTCAGATAAGTCTGGACATCGCGAATCAGGCCCGGATAACCGTCTACTGTCTCCTGGACCTGGGCAAGTGTTGTATTGTAGTCGACCTCGGGATCCACGCTGATCCAGTTCTCGGTAAAGTATATCCCGTAGGGTTCATCAGCCAGCATGGCCTGCCCGATGTGGGAGCCGCAGTTGCGCACTCCCGGGATGGTCAACAACTCTTGGCAAGCCTGGGCTGTAATACGCCACATTTCATCGCGGGAGGTACCGGGTTTTGTGATCCAGTGCATCAGGAAATCCCGTTCCTTGAACGAGGGTAACAACTCCTGCCCAAGCGAGGGGATTACCCCCAGACCAGCCACAACAAAGAGCACAATCGTCGCATATGCCAGGCGTGGCTTGAGCAGAATCGGCCCGAGGATCTGGTCATAGACCCGGTGCATCCAGGGGATGATCGGGGATTGGCGGTGCTGGATAGGCGCATTGGCAATCAGGATTAATACCATGGCCGGCGTGACCGTCATGGCGATCAACGGGGAGACCAGGCCTGCTACAACATAAGCTGTCGCCAGCGGCTTGAAGAAGGCGCCCGAGAGGCCTTCCAGGAAAAAGACCGGCAACAAGGCCGAGATTTCGATCAGCGAGGCATAGACGATGGCGCCACGCACTTCAAGCGAGGCCTCCAGAACAATGCTCGCGGTAGACTGGGTGCTGCCTTCCGCCCGCAGCCGGCGCAGACGCCGAACGATGTTCTCCACATCTACAATGGCATCGTCTACCACGGCGCCAATCGCAATCGCCAGCCCCGCCAGGGTCATCACGTTGATGGTCACGCCGCGCAGGTTGAGCACCAGCAAGGATGCCATCAGGGACAGCGGGATGATCGTCGCGCTGATCAGGGCGACACGCCACTCATACAGGAAGAACAGGAGAATGACCACCACCAGGAAACCACCAATGAGCAACGACTCGGTCAAATTGTCGATCGAGTTCTCGATGAAGGTCGCCGGCCGGAAAATGGTGGTATCTACATTAATACCCTTCAGACCAGGCTGCATTTCTCTGAACGCTTCTTCCACCCCCCGGGTCACATCCAGGGTATTTGCCCAGGGCAGTTTTTCGACGATCATCATCAGGCCGGGGCCTTCGTTGATGACCGCGTCTCCGAAGAGCGGCCAGGTGCCCCAGACTACATCGCCAACATCGTCCAGGATGAGCGGCGTGCCGTCAGAATCCGTTTTACCGTAGATAGGAACCTGGGCCAGGTCCTCCGGCCCCAGGATGGACTGAATGGAGCGAACCCCGAGCCTTTGATTGGGGGTCTCGAGGAAGCCGCCGGTGCCAATGAATGAACCTTCCGAATAGAACAATAAACTGACATCCAGGGCATCAGCGGTTACATCCATGACCTGATTGAGGGTAACATTGTGGGCATGCATCTGCTCCAGATCGATCTGCATCTGGGGTGCTTTGATGCGCTCGCCCCAGATCGGGGCATTGGCCACACCCGGCACGTCCAACAAGCGGGCACGGATCTTCCAATAGGCGATCATGGACAGGTCCATCAAATCGTACTCATCCGAGGAAATGCCGATCTTCATCACCCGGCTGGTCGATGACAGGGGTTGGATCATCACAGGCGGGGCGGCCCAGGTGGGCAATGTTACCGTGGCAATACGTTCCGCCACCACCTGCCTTGCAAAGATCAGGTCGGTGCCGGGCTTGAAGATCAGGACAATTTGCGATAAATCCGGAACTGATTTAGAGCGCAGCACATCCAGTCCCGGCACCCCGACCAAAGACTGCTCCAATGGAACGGTGACCAGTTCCTCCACCGAGGCGGCAGATAGCCCAAGAGACAGGGTTTGAATCTCCACCTTGGGCGGCGCGAACTCGGGAAAAACATCCACCGACGAGTTGCTCAATCGGCCGATGCCGAAAATCATCACTGCAATAGCGACAAATACAATCAGAAAGCGGTAGCGTAAGCTAGCTTGAACAATCCAGCGCATTAAGCACCTCCGGTGCAGTTATTTTGATACTCCGACTTCGGCTCCGTATAACAGGGATGCTCCAACCGTTACGACCTGCGTGCCAACTTCCGGTCCTTCCGTAAGGGCCACCCAGTCACCGTCGATGTAATCGATCACGATAGACTCACGGATATAAACCAGGGGTTCAGGATTTGTATACACCCAGGCCTCACCCTCCAGACCATACATCACCGCGGCGTAAGGGACGGCCAGATTTTCGCTGTCCATCTCCCTCATCTCAACTGGGACTGTCTGCAGATCGAGACGTTCCACCGCTTTTTCGGTCAATAGTACGCGGCTGAAGTCAGACCCATCAACTGGTTCGACCACGGAGGGCTTGACCTTCTCACCCGCTACCGGGACGCTGCTGCCACAGGCCGAAAGCACCATTACAGCAGCGACCAGGACCAACATTATTTTCCAGTTTAGATTTTTCATGACTTTCTCCTTAATTGATTTGAAAAAATTCATTATTTTTACTCAACAATCTTTCAGATTTCTGGAACAGGTTCCAGGTAACGGATAGGCGCTCGCATGGGATCCTTTAGGGATCCCCGCCCCCTTCCAGCCTTCAGGGGTTGTCCTCCCTGAAGGGCTGGTCGGTTATTATGATGCGGGTCCAAGTCACACTGACAAGGCTGTCGCAGTGCGCTTGCTACAATAGGGTATTAAATATCATCCATAATGGTGCGCCTTCGATTTTAGGACCAGGATCAGGCTTCCCCGGTCGCAGGGACCGGAGCGAATCCAAGCTCAGCTTCACGCCTGGCTCCATAGCGTAAATACAGGGCCGGCAAGACAAACAGATTAACAAACGTTGAGGTGACCAGGCCGCCTAGAATAACGATCGCTATTGGGCGCATGATCTCAAGACCAGGGGTATTGCCAAGAAATACGAAGGGCAATAAGGCCAGGCTGGTGGCCAGGAAGGTCATCAGCATCGGGGCCAGTCGTTCAGAAGCGCCTTGCATCACTTGCCCGGGGCTAAAGACCTCGCCTCCCCGTTCGAGCATATGGTAGTGTTTGATCAGCAACACGCTGTTGCGAACCCCTATCCCCAACACCGCCAACAATCCAAATAAAGAAACGGACGCAATTGTGCTCCCGCCCAGGAGCGCCGCCAATAGGCCGCCTGCAAGTGCCGCGGGCACGGTCAGGAGGGTCGCCAAGGCCATGTGCCAACTCTCGGAGGCTGCCTGCAGGAGCAGGAAAATACCGATGAGGGCAATCAACCCGGAGACCAGGGTGACCTGTAGGGCGCTGCTCTGCGCCTGGTAATCGTACTGCACCTCCGCGTGATACTCCAACGGGAACGGGTAGCTTTGCATGGCAGCCTCAATGTCATTCAACACGGCAGCTACGTTCCTCCCGCGAATGTCGAAAACAACATCCAGGAAGGGTGAAATCGCTTCCCGGTTGATGACGGTCGGTGCAGGCGCAATGCTCACATCGGCCACTTCACCCAGGCGCACATGACCGCCGCCGGGAGTGTCGACGAGCAGATTACGGATATCGCTCAGATTATGGCGCACTTCAGGCTTGGCCCAGACCACCACATCGAAGATCTTCTGCTCTTCAAACAGGCTGCCTACATTAATACCCGATAACAAAGTCGCCGCCGCGCGACGCACATCACCGGCTTTCACGCCGAAACGCTGGGCCACAGCCAGGTCGACTTCGATTTCCAGCGTGGGCTCTTCAAGAGGCAGGACTGCCTGCGCGTCTGTGACACCGGCGACGCCTGCTACGGTTTGCCGCACCTTCTCCACCTCGCTGCGCAGGACCTGATAATCATCACCGTACAAGCGTACAGTATAAAGATCACTATTATTCGGTTGCAGCCGGTTGAGAGAATCCTGCATGTAGGTCCGCACTTCGCGGTCCAGGCCGGGGTAACCGTTCACAGTTTCTTGAATGGCGGCCACTGTCGCATCATAATCAGCGCCAGGATCTATACTGATCCACAT
>JBAVJG010000219.1:0-4010 GCA_049687655.1 Anaerolineales bacterium
CACAACTTCGACTTCATCGCCGAAAAGGACATCCGCGTTGGCGACCGCGTGCTGGTCAAACGCGCCGGGGAGGTGATTCCCTACGTTATCGGCCCGGTGGTGGATGCGCGCACGGAAGACGAGAAACCTTACGTGCCACCCACGACCTGTCCCGCCTGTGGAGAGCCGGTCGAGCACTTCGAGGGGGAAGTGGCCTGGTATTGTGTCAACGCAGCCTGCCCGGAACAATTGATCCGCAACGTGGAGCACTTTGTCTCGCGCGGCGCCATGGACATCGTCGGGCTGGGCATCAAGATCGTTGAAAAATTAATCGAGACCGGTAAAGTCAAAGATGTGGCCGACATTTTCACCCTGACGCGCGAAGATATCCTTGAGGCCGTAACCAAAAAAGATCGCAAGACAAAAGCAGATCCTCCCGGAAAAATTGCAGAAAATCTGCTTGAGTCCATCGAGACTTCCAAGAGCCGCCCATTGAACCGTTTGCTGTCCGCATTGGGCATCCGCGGTGTGGGCGAAGTCATGGCCACAGACCTGGCCCGTCATTATCCGGATCTGGAGGCGCTCTCAAAGGCCACGGTAGAGGAGCTGCAAGAGATCGAAGGCGTGGGACCCAACATCGCCGAAGCCATCGTGAACTGGTTTGCGCGGCCTGCCAATCAGAATTTACTGAAGAAATTAAAAGCCGCAGGCGTCTGGCCTGTTGCTCAGGTATCAATGACCAGTGACCAGGCTCCGGGCAGCCTGGCAGATTTGACCTTTGTTGTGACGGGCACGCTGGCAAGTTTTACACGACAGGAAATCAAAAAGTTTATCCAATCCAACGCTGGCAAGGTGGTTGGCTCGGTCAGCAGGAACACAGATTATCTGGTGGTGGGAGAAAACCCCGGCTCGAAGTTGGACAAGGCCAATGAGTTGGGCGTGAAAATCATCAACGAAGACGAATTGAGGAGTTTAGCGTCATGAGTACCAAAATACTGAATTGGGGTTTGCTATCAACCGCACGTATCAACCGGGCCGTGATCCCCCCCTTGCGCGCATCGAAACGCAACCAGTTGCTGGTTGTAGCTTCCCGCTCACAGGAACTTGTGGATGCATACGCCAGTGAATGGGAAATCCCGCGCGCATACAGTTCTTACGAAGACCTGCTGGCTGATACCGATATTGATGTAATCTATAATTCGCTGCCAAACCATATGCATGCCGAATGGACCATCAAAGCTGTCGAAGCTGGAAAACATGTCTTGTGCGAGAAGCCCCTGGCCCTGAGCGTGGAAGAAGTGGATGCCATCGCTGGCGCCGCCAAAACACACGGGCGTGTGGTGGCCGAGGCCTTCATGTACCGGCATCATCCACAAACCCTCAAGGTACAGGAGATAGTCAGCAACGCTTCGCTCGGGACCCTGAAACTGCTGCGTGGTTCCTTCAGATTTGTACTCGACCGTGAAGGGGATATCCGTCTCGACCCGGCTATGGGCGGCGGCAGCATCTGGGACGTAGGCTGCTACCCCATCAGCCTTATGCGGGCCATCGTCGGGGCCGAACCGGTCGAAGTTTTTGGCTGGCAGGTTAAGGGTCAGACTGGAATCGATGATACGTTTATCGGGAGTCTGCATTTCGCGGAAGATATCTACGGTCAGTTCGACAGCAGTTTCGTCATCCCATTTCATGCCTATATGGAAATTGTCGGCAGTGAAGCGACCCTGATTATCCCCACCCCGTTCAAGCCCGGATTGAATGAAAAAATCACCCTGTCACGCGATGGAAAAACTGAAACGATAAAAGTGAGGGGGCAAGAGTTGTACCTGGGAGAGCTGGAAGATATGGCAGATGCCATCCTGTTGGGGAATACACAGCGTGTGACGCTCGAGGACAGCCGCGCCAATATTGCCACGATCACGGCCCTGCTCGAATCAGCGCGCACGAACAAACCCGTAAAAATACGCTAACTGGACAGAACTGCCCGCCTGGGCTACACTATGCCCGGCCTTTCCAAATTGTTTTAGATTGATTTATATTTTGCGTAAGGTTATCCAAGTATCTTTTTCATGCTTTTCGGGTACTTGGCGGAGCATTTTTCTGGAGGAGTTCTATGGATTTGAAGAAAACCAACGATACGGTCATGCGCCGCCTTCAGGCGATCAGTGAGCGCGTGAACTGGGCTAAAGAAAGAGACCTGTATTTTTACAACCAGCCGATTACCGAGTTACGAGGTGGGGCCAGGGTGCTGGTGGATGGCCGAGAAATGGGCATGTACGCTTCCTACGGGTACCTGGGGCTGCTCGGCCACCCGCGCATCGGGGAGGCTGCCAAGGCCGCCATTGACAAATATGGGACCGGGACGCATGGTGTTCGCAGCTTGGCCGGCACGCTTACGATCCATACTGAATTGGAAGAGACCATCTCCGAGTTCAAACATGCGGAGGCGGCGATTACCTATTCATCCGGATATGCGACCAACCTGACTGTTGTCTCCACGCTGATGGGACGCGGGGATTACGTGCTCTCCGACAAGCTCAATCATGCTTCCATCGTGGACGGCTGTCTCATGTCCGGAGCCGAGTTCCGCCGGTTCCGCCACAACGACATGGCCGATCTGGAGAAACGCCTGGAACAGGCGCCTCCCGACCGCTCCAAGCTGGTGATTGCTGACGCGGTCTTCAGCATGGACGGTGATATCATTGATCTGCCTAGCGTGGTCAAACTTTGCCAAAAGTACGACGCCTGGCTGATGATCGACGAGGCCCACTCGGTGGGTGTGCTGGGGGCGACCGGCCGTGGCATCGAAGAACACTTCGACTTGGGCGAGGTGATCGACTTCAAGATGGGCACACTCAGCAAGACCATCCCCTCCGTAGGCGGGTATGTAGCTGCCAAGAAAGAGATCATCTCCTACTTGCGACACGCCAGTCGCGCTTACATTTTCTCGGCGGCGCTGCCTCCCGCCCAGACTGCGGCAGCCAACGAAGCCTTCAAGGTCATCCTGGACGAACCCTGGCGTATGGAAAAGCTGAACCAGAACACGCACCAGTTCATCAACGGCCTGAAAGAAATGGGCTTTGACACTATGCTGACCGAGACTGCCATCGTTCCGGTGCTGTGCGGTTCCGACGAACGCGCCTATGCCCTCACCCGCGAAGCCCAACACCAGGACGTCTTCGTGCTGCCGGTGGTCTCTCCTGCCGTGCCGGATGGCCTGGCGCGTCTGCGGACCACTATCACCGCCGCGCATGAAACCGACGAGATTGACTACGCCATGCAAGTGATCGGCAAGGCTGGCAAGGAGATCGGGATCATTTAGAATAATCTCCGTTCAAACCGCTTATTCGCTCGGTCAGGGTATGAAACCCCGACCGAGCTTTTTAAAAAACCAGGATTCTGATAGTTTTTGAATAATTTTTATAATAAATATCTAACATATTGTTGTTAAAATCTAGGTATATACTGGACAAAAATTTTAGGATAACAGTTACACAGTTGAATATGAAAGAGGCCCGCCCCCCTTATTTGCGGTGTCCTTTTGCAAATTGTAAAGGTATAGAAATTACAATAATCGATAAACTTAGGAGTATGGAAATGAAATGGCAGTGGAAACTCGCTCGTATTGCAGGGATCGATGTGTATATGCACATCACGTTCCTCATTATTATCGGATGGGTAGCCTTTAGTAGCTGGACCGATCAGCGGACCTGGAGTGCTGTCCTATCGGGTGTGTTCTTCATATTGCTGTTGTTTGCCTTCGTAGTCATGCACGAATACGGACATGCACTCACCGCCCGCAAATACGGCATTAAAACACGTGACATCACACTCTACCCCATCGGAGGCGTGGCTCGACTGGAGCGTATGCCCGAAAAACCGATTGAAGAACTGTGGGTGGCGCTGGCCGGACCGGCAGTCAATGTGGTGATTGCCATCCTGCTGTTCGGCTATCTACTTGTCACCCGTACGTTTGAACCGCTCACCAGCCTATCCATTTCAACGGGTTCGTTAGTCGAGCGCTTGATGATCGT
>JBAVJG010000220.1:0-7663 GCA_049687655.1 Anaerolineales bacterium
TCCTTGAAAGGGTGGCCATCTCTGCCTGGTTCGTGAAAAAGTCGGTTGGGCAATCGGTGCAATTTTCATTGAAGAGTTCTTCGCCCTGGCTGACCTGTTCAGGCGTACGGCTCAGGGACTGGGCATAAGCCACCACATCCCAGCGCTCCTGCTCGTTCAGGCTGGTGAAAGGCGGCATGAAGTTGTCCATGTTGCCAGCCGTGACAACCAGGAACCAGTCAGCAGGGGAAGACTGTGCGGCGAATTCAGGCAGGCCCAGCGTGGCGACCGGGACTGGCAATTGCGCGGCCTGGGGACCGTCCCCCATACCAGTGGCACCATGGCAAGGCGCACATTTTTCTACGTAGATCGCTGCACCGTTTTGCAGGTTGGGGGCCCGCGCCGGAAAGACCGGACCCATGGTCGGCTGCGGCTGCGCCGGCTGCACAGCGCCCGGAGGAGGTGTGACATCCTCCGCCAGAGTCATATTGCAAGCGCTTAACAAGACAGCGGCGACAATGAATAAAATAATATTGCGGAATTTCATGGAGAGTCCTTGTGAGGCGTGTGCGTAAAACGTAAAAAGTAAGGTGTAATTTATGTTTTACTTTTTACGTTTTAGTTAATCGTTTTCCCGCAGGAGGGGCAGAAGCGGTCTGATACCTGAACAGGCTTGCCACATTTGGGGCAGAAGCCGGCCGATTTTTCTTTGCGTGTTTTACGCCGGGCGGCGATCATCGACTCGAGATCGTCGTCATCGAGCACGGCTACTGATTTCTCGTCAGATGCGTCTGCGCGGCGGGAGGCCACAGCAGCTTCCATGCGGCTTTCAGCATCGCGACCGGTTTCCAGCGACTGCATGTGATCCAGCTTGCGCAGCAGGTCGGCGCCTTTTGCCAGCAGTTCCGCGCGCTGACGGGGATAATCCTCTGCCGGGACTTTGCCCAGCGCGTTGTCGAAATCGAGTTCCTGTAATGTGTTAACGGCGCGGTCATATTCTGCCATCAAAGTGGAATACTCATGGTCTTCCTGGGTGGCGCGGCGGCCACGACGTTGAATATACGGCTGACCTACGTACATCCCCACTAGGGTGACCACCGCCAGCGTAAAAAAGATTGCTCCAATGTCCATCAAACCCTCATTCTCCTAAAGAGACGTCATCTGTTAACAGCGGATTGATCGAAGCCTGTATCTCGGCTACGGAAGTGAAGGGTCCGATTTTGATGCTGCGTAGCACACCTTCCCGGTCGATGAAGTAAGTTTCCGGCACGCCCAGATTGCGGTTGAAATTAGCCGAAATACGCGAGCCCAAGTCAGGACCGTTGGGGTAGGTAATGTCGAAACGCTTCAGGTATTCTGCTGCGTTGTTGGGGGTGTCTGTCCAGGCGATACCCAGGAAGATCACCTCGCCATCCTCTTCATAGTAGCGCCAGGTTTCTTCAAGTTCGGCAGCTTCCTGCTCACACGGTTTGCACCAGGAGGCCCAGAAGTTGATCACCACGACCTTGCCTTGCAGGTCTGAAAAATTGATTTCAGAAGCGTTCTGATAGGAATACCCGTCGAACATGGTCAATTCGAAATCGGGGATTTCGGAACCTACGCTGATGATCGGGTTTTGGGCTTTTTTCAGCCCCAATCCTACCAGGACCAGCAGGGTCATCAATACGACCCAGATGATAATCTGTGTAGAGGTGCGGACGCCGCGCTTGGGCGCGGGCGTCGGGGTTGTTTGTTCTTCGGTCATAACGTTCTCCAAATTGTCGTAGGGGCGATTCGCGATTCGCCCCTACGGGGATTAATTTCTTTTCTTAAGTTCTTCTTCCATGCGCGCGATGTATTCATCGTCGGACGAAGCGAGCACATCTTCCTCGTCTATACCTGCTCCCGTTTCAGGACCGCTATCCGTTTCGGACGGCTGGCTCCAGGCCCGGAATGCGCGGAAAAGCACGAAGATACCGGCCACGATGACAATGGGTGGCACGACATAAACCAACCAGTTAAAACCGGTGCGGGGTGGTTCGGAGAGCACGCGCGCGCCGTAATAATCTACAAAATGTTGCTTGATCTCCGCTTCGCTTTTACCGTCCGCTAGCATGCCGCGAATTTCTTCGCGCCACTCTTTACAGGCATCCGTAGGACAAACATCTAAGGGGGTATTTTCGCACACGGGACAGAAGAGATCTTTTGCGATGGCATTGACCTCGTCATCTGTGGGGGTGGATCCCTGCGCGATAACGGAAGCAGTTAACAGCCCGGAGAGAACGAGGATGAGAGTCGCAATCCAAATCAGTCGTTTCATGTCCGCTCCGGGTCAGTCCGCTGCGCTGGGCTGGGGAGTGCGTTTATTGACTCGCACAGGTCGCAGGCTGGGGTCTTTGTCCGGCCAGGCGGCGAAGAGCATGCCGCTGATGAAGACGAGAGCGCCCAGCCATAACCAGTTGACCAACGGGTTGTGATAGATCTTGAAGGTTGCGCCCGCAGCAGAGACAGGCTGCCAGTCCACCAGCAGGATATACAGGTCGTCTCGCAGCGTGCTGCGCTGACCGGGGATGGTCATGGTTTGTTGCGCATCGAAGAAAAAATCAATGCGCGGATAAAGCTGGTTGACGAAATTGCCGTCTTTATAAACGTTGACCACTGCGCGCGTGTAGTTGACTCCGGCGCCCGGGTCATCCCAGGAAGCGATATCTTCATACTCAATGGTGTACTCCTCCAGCTGCAGGGTTTCACCTTTGGCAAGCGTACCCTGTGTTTCGGTTTGGAAGACCTCGATGCCCAGGATGCCGATGGCCATCAACATCATGCTGATATGAATCAGATATCCACCATAGCGACGGCGGTTACGGCCAGCCAGCCGCACCAGCGCAGTGAAGAAGTTTTCTTTCTGTGCGCGTTGACGGGCGCGGGCACTGCGGACGGTGTCGTAAAGCGTGACGGAGATGACAAAGGCCACCAGGAAAAAACCGATCAGGGCGACCCAGTTTGTATATCCGGCAAAGTAGGCAAAAACAGGTACAAACAAGGCCGGGATAGTAGGCTTCCAGATGGCGCGCCCGAGCGTCAGGACGGTAGACTTGCCCCAGGCTGAGAGCGGGGCGATGCCCATCAGGGCCATCATCGCGCCGAATAGGGGGCCATTGGCGCGCTCGTAAAAGGGCGGGCCTACGGTCACTTTTTGACCGGTGAAAAGTTCTGAAATGAGAGGGAAGATCACGCCCCAGAAGCAGACTACCAGCACGCTCAAGAAGAGCAGGTTGTTGAGCAGGAAGAAGGCTTCGCGAGAGAGCATGGAATTCATCTCGGTCTCTGATTTCAGCTCCGGCCAGCGCCAGATCAGTAACGCAATGGAGGTGATAAAGGTGACGCCAATAAAGGCGAAGAACATAGGTCCGATGGCGCTCTGTGCAAAGGCATGCACGGATGAGAGTACACCGGAACGGGTCAGGAAGGTGCCGAAGATGACCAGTGAATAGGTCAAAATGATCAGGATCATGTTCCAGTGCTTGAGCATGCCTTTATGTTCCTGGATCATGACCGAGTGCAAAAAGGCGGTGCCTGCCAGCCAGGGCATGAAGGCTGCGATCTCGACCGGATCCCAGCCCCAGTAGCCGCCCCAGCCGAGCACGTCGTAGGCCCAACGGCCGCCCAGCACGAGGCCCAGTGAGAGGAATAACCAGGCCCATAGCGTCCAGCGGCGCGTGAGGCGCGTCCAGCGGTCGTCGGTACGGCCCGTAATCAGAGCAGAGATGGCGAAAGCGAAGGGTATCACAAACGAGACGAAGCCCAGATACAGCATGGGCGGGTGGATGATCATGCCGGGATGGCGCAACAATGGATTAAGTCCATTCCCATCCTGTGGTGTGACGAGCACGCCGCCGGCCGGTCTGAAGCTATAAGCCTGAACGCCCTCGACGGTCTGATAGAAACGTGCGAAGGGATTCTCGTTGAAGAAGATGTTCAAGGAGAGGAAAAAAGCCAGGGTAATGGAGGAGACTACGATCACCCAGGGCAGGAACTCACGATCGCGTTCCCATTTTCGCAGGGTGACTGCGGATGTGAAAGCCGAGAGCAGCCAGGCCCAGAAGAGCAGGGAACCGGCCTGTCCGCCCCACCAGGCAGTAACTTTAAGATAGGCTGGCATACTGCGGCTGGTCACTTCATACACAAAAGAAACGTCGAAGTGATTGTTGACCAGCAAGTAGATCAGAAGCCCCGCTGCCAGGGACAACAATGGGAAAGTGAGCAATTGCGCGCGCCGGGCGCTTTCCACCATTTGCGCAGATCGTTTTCTTTCACCGATAATAGCAGCAATGACGCTGTACAGCGCCACTACGAAGGTTACGATAATAATGCTAAAGCCAAAATCTGCAAGCATGTTTTCTCCAATAACTAACTAAACCTGACAGGTCTTTGTGGAACAGCTAGAACCTGTCAGGTTCTTTTGATTATCCTTCACTTTGTTCCGGAACTGCTTCTTCATATTTCGTCGGACATTTGAGCAGCAGCTCATCCGCGTAGAAGATACCGTCTTCTCGGATCTTTCCAGTCATAATGGCCTGGGCCTCATCTCGTAGCAGGTCGGGTTTGGGACCCACGTAGACTACCTGCATGCGCGCACGTGCCGGGTCGGTGACAGCTTCGTGCAACACGAAAGCCAGCCCGCCCTGCGCTTCGATATCTGCGTTATCACCGGGGACGTGGGCAACGTCGAACGAAAGGGTCAGGGTTGCGGGGTCGTACTGGATCGTGTCACCGATCACTGCCCCGGAAGCGCGCAGGCTTTTGCCGACCACGTCCGGGCCCTCGGCCTTGAGTTCATTAATAGTCATAAAGTATTCTGCGCTGGCCTGTGTGGAAGAGGCAATCAGGTAAACGACCGCTGCCAGGATGAGCAGGCCACCGAAGATGAATTTTGTTCTTTGCATAACGATACCTCCATGAGAGAGTAACTGTAAAAATGATTGTGCCCTTTTTCATTTTACACATAGAGATTAATACAGGCTGAGAATGGGCGGGATAGATGTCATAAAACTCCCCTGATTTTGTCCTAATAACATCGGAATTGCGCAATTATTGAAAAGATACCGAAACTAAGGGTGGGGCATGCGACCGCATGCCCCACCCTTAGTTTCGGTCATTGATGATACCTTACTCACTCTAATGAAATCAAGCCTGTCCGTATGGCGAATTTAACTAACTCCGTGCGCGAGTGCATGTTGAGCTTTTTCATGATGCGTTCCCGATGCCGGGCGATGGTTTTTGGGCTGAGCCCGAGCTTCTTACCGATATCGTGATTGTTGAGCCCCTCACCGACCAGTTCCAGAACCTGGCGTTCGCGGTGGCTCAAAATGTCCAGGTCAATAGTCTCTTTGGTTTTCGCGGTAGCTTCTTCAGAAGGCGGGATTACATTTTTTGCCAGGCGCTGGTAATCCTCCAGAAGCCAGCGTGCCAGTGCAGGTTGCAGGTAGACGTGCCCGGCGGCCACCGCCTGAATGGCTGCAATCAGTTCATCTGCGGCGGCTTGCTTGGTGATATATCCTGACGCGCCTACCGATAACATCTTCATGAAATATTGTTTATCGGCGTGAACCGTCAGTACGAGTACTTGACAATCGGGGTATAGCTTCTTCAATTGCTGCGTGGCTTCCATACCATCCATATCCGGCATAGTGACGTCCATCAATACGATATCCGGTTGTACATCTCTGGCCTTCTCCAGAGCTTGCAGTCCATTATTGGCTTCGGCGACCACCTCGAAACCGGGCTGGGTTTCCAGAAATGAGCGTAAGCCGGTGCGCACTACCTCGTGATCATCGACCAGCATGAGTTTGATGGTGTCCATAGCTATTCTCCTTCTTTCAGAAGTGGGATGACCACCTCGACAGTTGTCCCGTGGCCGGGTGCAGAACACAGAATTAATTGACCGCCGACCGCTTCGACCCGTTCACGCATGCCCTCCAGTCCCCACCCCTGCGGCGGATGAAGCGGCTCGTTCGGGTCGAAGCCTTTGCCTGAATCCTGCACCCCGAGCGTGACCGCATCCGATGCATACTCCAGGCGCATGCTGGCTTCATCCGTGCCTGCATGGCGTGTGATGTTAGTGAGTGCCTCCTGTGTCACGCGGAACAATACGGTTTCGATCAACGAGTCGAGTCTTTTTTGCGCTCCGGTTACTTCGATAGTGACATGCATCCCTTTCGGGCAACACTCGCTATCCAACAAAGATTTTATGGCTGGCACAAGGCCGAGATCGTCCAACTGGGCGGGTCTCAGGTCGTGGACCATGCTGTACAAGCCCTGTGACATCTGGCGGCTGAGTTCCTGTAGTTTGTTCACGATGGTTTTTATCTGCGGCCTGCGTCTGGACAGTTCGCGCAATGTAGCCAGCTCCAGAGTGAAGGCCGAGAGCACCTGCGAGGTTTCATCATGCAGTTCGCGAGCGATGCGCGCTCGCTCATCCTCCTGCGCCTGGACTGTGTGTCGCAAAAGTTCACGGCGGATCTCCTCCTGCTGTTCCAGCGCTTGCAGGCGGGATTGTTGTGCCGCAAATAATTCGGTTTTGCGTTCATCTTCCATCGATTGGGTAGCGCGTAACAATCCGTACGTGATCATGATGGCCATGATGGTACGAATCAATTGGATCGGGAAGCCGGTTGAAGCTAAAAAGGCTTCTTCATTTATAAAGCGCGCCGGGAAAATATCAATCGGGTGCACGAAGAACTGCGTCAGGGTGTAAATACCAAACCCGAAGGCTGCCATGCTCAGGCTGTTGCTCATGCGCAGTCGTCCCTGCTCACGGGCAGTGCGTCCCTGTGCACGCAGTGCCAACGCAGCCAGCATGGCAGCCGGGACGGCCAGCAAGTAGCGTGCGCTCCCGTCCAACATATTGATGATCGGGAGGGGAGTTTTCACATGTGCATTTATGATGGCGACGATGATGAACAGGGCATAGGCGCCAAAAACGCCGAAACGGAATATGCGCTTGCCGGGGGTGTATGGTGATACCAATAAGAGCATTTGCACGCCATACAGCAACAGGGAAGAAAATGAAGTCACCAGAAAAGCCAGTCGTAGCCAGGGTAGCCATTCCGGTTGTGGAATCCCAAAAGACTGTGCCTGCATAAGATAGGCCTCCATCCACTCGTGCGTGCCGTGGATCAGGCCGAAAGCTGCCAGGGGACGCAGCACATGCGCTTGAGCGAGAGCAGGTGATCGCCCGGATTCGAGCGCCATGGTGATGCCCATCCCGAAGAATGCCAGCCCATAAATGAAGAAAACCAGGAAAGTCAGTTGATCCATATCTGATTGTGAACCTTTACACAATCATTGTACATGTTCTGACGCCATTTTCCGCGTTTGGGTTATCACATCCAACGGGTGATGGATGTCATAACTATTACACCTTGCAGCTTTGTAAGCTAAATTACCCAATAAAAGTTATATTGTGACGTTTGTCACACGGCTTTTAGCCCAAATTAACTTGTTTTTAATGTTATCCGGATTTATATTGGTAGAAACTCCCCAATCAGACGGGGTTTTCGTTCTATATTTTGGTAAGGAGGTGAATGTACTCACTACTAACTATAAGATTGACGAGAATCACCAACCCAAATTTTAAGGAGAATGCTAACAATGTCTACAAAGAAAATGCTTGTTTTACTTGGGGTCATGATCGCAGTTGCTG
>JBAVJG010000221.1:0-5487 GCA_049687655.1 Anaerolineales bacterium
ACCTCCGTTCGTGTTAAACGATCCTTTCAGATTATACTTGGTCTGAATAAAGTAAAGAACCAAGTATGTCCCAATCCACCGCCGATTTTCTTCACCGCCTTCGCAAGTTTGTCCAGGAAGAAGCTGAAACCCAGTTTCAAGCTTTATCCCGTCAGTGGTCATACCCGTTGCAGGAACGGGTCGCCAGGGGCTGGGCTATCGAAGGGCTGCACGTAACCCACTTTCAAAATGGCATTGCCCGATTAATTTGTACTACCAACGATTCGCGCTTCCGCGAAGGGGATCTGGTAGTCTTGCATCGTGATAATCCCCAAGATGAGAAAGCCCAACACTGCGAACTTCAGTACGATGGCGAAACCGACCTGGAAGTTAGCCTGATTCATGGCAACGAATACTTTTTCTCGCAACAACCGCACGGCTGGATTATGGACCAAGACTGGTTCGACTCCAGCCCGTTCTATCTGAGCGCCCTGGACACGGTCGCCGATTCCCAGCTTGGGCGCTCGATCATCCTGCCCCTGATCCAGGGTTCCCTGACACCCAAGATCGATTACGCTCGCTATGAACGCGCCAGGGAAATGCTGGACGACAGCGGCCTGAACGAAAGCCAGGTTGAAGCGATAGCCATGTCCTACGCCACCGACCAGTTGTACCTGATCCAGGGACCACCGGGGACCGGCAAGACGCTCATGTTAGCGCATCTGGCCAGGCTGCTGGTGGGGGATGGCCGCCGGGTGTTCGTCACCGCCCTTACACATCGCGCCATCCATAATGCGCTCAACAAAATGCCACAGGTGGATGAGGAAATTCCGGTTTGCAAGATCGGCAACGAGCGGTTGGTCGGGGATCTACAGGTGCCCAATTTCGACCGTTTTTCATCCTCAAGGTTTGGGGAGATCAACGGCGGATATGTGATCGGCGCCACTCCGTTTGCATTGCAGACCAACCGTCTGGCAAATGTAGAGTTTGATGTAGTCCTGTTCGACGAAGCCTCACAGATCACGCTACCCTTGGCAATTATGGGCATGCTCGCCGGCAGCAAGTACATTTTTATTGGGGATGAGAACCAACTCCCGCCGGTCACTGCCTTCTCCGCCGAGGAAGCCGCGCAAACATCCATCTTTGCCTATCTGGCCGGGCGCGGCAACCAGATCATGCTCAACATCACCTATCGCCTCAACGATATACTGACCGACTGGCCAAACCGGACATTCTATCGCAATGAACTACGGTCAAGCGACGAAGCGGCTGCCCGGCGTTTGAACCTATCTCCGGAAGCCACGCCCTGGGACTTCGTGCTGGCTCCCGAATCCCCGGCCGTGTTCCTCGACCTGTGTCACCAAAACACCACCGTCCGCAGTCGGGTCGAAGCCGAAGTGGTAGTGGAACTGATCCTGTCGCTCCTGATGAGAGAAGTCCTGCCGGAAGAGATCGGCGTGGTGGTCCCCTACCGTGCCCAGAGCCGCCTGATCCGATCCCTGCTGCGCCGCAACCTAGTGGATGACGAAATCGTCCAGAAGCTGGTGGTGGATACAGTCGAGCGTATGCAAGGACAGGAACGGGATGTGGTCTTGGTCTCGTTTGCCACCGCCAGCCCCAAGTTTGCTGCCCAAGTGGCCGATTTCCTGTTTCAGCCCCAGCGGCTGAATGTGGCAGTTACCCGCCCGCGCACTAAGCTGATCCTGGTCGGCAGTCATCATATGCTGGATGCAGACCAGTTTGACCCGAATCAGGTCGAGACAATGGATTTGCTGCGTGACCTGATTGGCAGTTGCCTGCACCTGACCGTTCCCAACGGCGACCTGTCCGGCTAATTCGATGGCTCACATCCTGCCCGATACCCCGCCTCAGAGTTTTCCCAGGGAAGTGCTGCGTGTCTTTCATGCGCTCAAGGCCCTGCCAGACACGTTTTACATCTGGCATCATCTCGCGCCCTGGCTGCCTGAAGCTCCTGATTTTCTGCTTCTGCACGAAGATGGCCGCGTGCTGTTGGTTAAAGTCAGTTCAGCCGCAGCCAGTCAGGCCAGTACCGCAGCCCAGATGCTGTTGCTCGATGACAACCGCGCGCCCCTGGGACAAGCCGAAGCCCAGGTATTGAAAACTTTTTTGACTTCACTGTGCTTGCCTGATGGACAAGAGATCGAAACCCTGATTATTTTTCCAAATATTCCCGATAAGCAGGTACAGGCCAGCCGACTGGAACGAGGCGAAGGTGATCCGGCCTGGGTGGGGAAAGAGAGCCTACAACGGGAAGCAGGTCTGGGGGAGTGGGAAGCGTTCTTCTCATCCATTCCAATGAATCCTATCTGGTTAGAAAAACTCCGCCAGCGATTCACGCCGGAAGTGGTCGTTACATCTGATATGACCGTACGTATGCCAGTCCAGCGCCGCATCGAGGCGGGTTTGACCGATTATCTATTGGATTACGATCAGGAAGCGGCCGTTAAGGCAGACCTGGATCTGCCCGATGAAAATCAATCGCTAACTGATGATTTCAAGCTCAACATTATCAATGGCGTAGCTGGCAGCGGAAAGACGCTCATTTTGCTCTACCGTCTGCGACTGCTTTATCATCTCTATCCCAACAAGCGGTTTTTAGTCTTGACCCACAATCGCCCGCTGAGCCGTGATATGGAAGGGCGTTTTGCACGACTGAACGGTGACTTACCGGAAAATATAGAATGGCGGACGTTCAACGCCTGGTGCTACCACCACTGGATGTCTGACCCGAAATGGGTCGATCCACTTTCGATGAGCCGGCGCAAGAAGCTGGTGAACGAAACCTGGCGGGCGCACCTGCAAGATTCCCCGATCTCATCCCAGATGTTCCAGAGCGAAATCGACTGGTTCAAAGACCAGACCCCGATGAACCGCGAAGGCTACCTGAATGCCGACCGACGCGGCCGCGGCTTTGGTCTGACGGTTGATCAGCGTCAACTCATGTATGATGCTATGCTCACTTATCAGAAAACCCTCGAAGCGCGAGGCGCGCTCGATTGGGGCGACGTGCCGCGCCGCTTGTGGCACTACACCGAAAACGCACAGGCTGAATTGCCTGAATATGATGTCATCCTGGTGGATGAGGCTCAGTTCTTTGCTCCGTTATGGATCCAATTGATTCAGAAAGCGCTCGACCCCAGAAATGGGCATTTGTTCATTGTTGCGGACCCAACCCAGGGCTTTCTCGGTCGCGGCACTTCCTGGAAATCACTCGGATTGGATGCCCGCGGACGCACCCATCATCTGCGACGCAGTTATCGCACTACACGTGAGATCATGAAGTTCGCTACCTTGCTGTATCGCTTGCGCCTTGAAAATGAGAAAGATGCTGACATTCTCGTTCCCAACCTGATAACTATGCCAAACGGTGCATTCCCACAGATCATTAGCCTGACCAGCCCACAGGATGAAATTGCACGAGTGGCGAATGAGATTGCGGATTTTGTCAAAAAGGGATTTCCCCGCAAGCATTTACTGGTTTTACATACCAATGGTTATGGAGTCAACGCACTCATTCAAGCCGTTGACGATAGAATTGGAAAAGGCTCGGCGCTGGATGCCAAGGATAATTACCCTGGAGATTATATTCGCGTGACTACACTCAACGCTGGCGCCGGACTAGAAAGTCCGATTGTATTTCTGGTTGGCTTACGGGATTTGTTTGAAGAAGAGCAATCATTGCGGCTTTCGGATGAAGAGCGTGAGTCACTAATCCGAGATAATACGCGCAAACTCTATATGGCTGCTACCAGAGCTGGGCAGAGATTAGTTTTGACTTATGCAGGGGATCTACCTACGGAGCTAACCGCGGTGCTGAAAAAATAAACCAATACTGACAAAGAGACAATAACCTAGCAAGGGATTGATGGAATATCAGGAAATATACATCAACGGATTCTCTTAAGCGCACCTGAATTTTTATTGCATTAATCTGCCATATATGGCATAATATTACAATGATATTCGGGAGTTTGTTGTCGCTAGTGGGAGATCAACCATTTTTTGAAACCGGATTGCTCCTTGCCGGGGATGTAGATCCCAACGATATCCGCAGGCAACTCTCCCGCTGGGTAAAGGCGGGAAAAATCCGCCAATTGCGGCGCGGCCTCTACATGCTGGAACCACCCTATCAAAGCGTGACACCTCACCCATTCCTGATTGCCAATGCCCTGGTCTCCGGTTCGTATGTCAGCGAACAATCTGCATTGGCTTTTTATGGATTGATCCCGGAATATACACCGCGCACAGTGAGTGTGACCACCCTGCGTCCGTCTCAGTGGGATGAGGGTTTTTACTTCCAGCACATCGCTCCCCACTTTTACTTTGGATATCAATTAGTAACACTAACACCACAACAACGTGCTTTCGTGGCAAAACCCGAGAAAGCTTTGCTCGATCTTATTCATCTCACACCTCGTTCAGATTCTCCAGAGTATCTATCCCAACTACGATTGCAAAACTTGGAAAAGATGGATTTAGATCAGCTCCACGAATTTGCAGAGCGCGCTAAAAAGCCAAAATGGGAACGAGCTGCTCACTATATTACAGAACTGGCAAAGCAAGAAGAAAGCGAATATGAGGAACTGACATGAAAGAACACCTGGCATCTTTGCTTCAACCTGATACATCCCCCTTGGAAAGGCGCAATCTGACACGAGAATATTTGCAGGCGTTAATTTTACAAAGCTTACAAAGATTAGGGGCCATGACTTCACTCGCCTTCCACGGTGGAACGGCTTTGCGCTTCTTGTATTCCCTGCCACGTTATTCTGAAGATCTGGATTTCGCTCTCGAAATCAACAAAGAAAGATATGATTTTCGGGCATTTTTGCACGCCATACAAAAAGACTTGGAAGCGCAGGGCTATAGAATTGCCATGAAAATCAGCGATCAGAAAACGGTCCATAGCGTGTACATCCGATTTCCAGGTCTACCATACGAGTTAAATCTTTCCCCGCATCGCGATGAAGTCCTGGCAGTTAAAATCGAGGTGGATACCGAACCGCCCAGAGAAGCCGAGTTAGAAACAAGCCTTATTCGGCGTCACGTTTTGCTGAATTTACAACACCATGATAAAGCGTCTTTACTCGCTGGCAAACTCCATGCGATCTTGCAACGCCCCTACCCGAAAGGGCGGGACATTTATGATCTTACTTGGTACCTGAGCGATAGAAATTGGCCCGATCCAAATATAAAGATGCTCAGCAACGCTCTTGCGCAAACAGATTGGACAGGCCCAACCATTACAGTCGCTAACTGGCGCAGTATCACGTTGGCTCGAATCGAATCCTTTTCCTGGGATCAGCTTATCAGCGATGTACAACCTTTCCTACAAGATCAACAGGAAATTGAACTGCTCACAAAAGATAATTTGATGAAGCTGCTCCATAGCGATGGTAAATGAAGCAAGTATCTGTATTACCTTGAGTAGCATTGAGGGATGTAAACCAAAAATTGAGCATATCCAACGAAGCATTTAAGCAAAAG
>JBAVJG010000222.1:0-7988 GCA_049687655.1 Anaerolineales bacterium
TTGAACTCGACGCCGACGTGGTCCATACCGGGCATCAGACCCTGGTCGAGGATCTGCTTGGCATTCAGTCCCTCGTCGAGGGCATCCTGGGTCAGATCTTTGATATCGTCCAGGTTGCCTTCGATGACTGCGGTGGATAGTTCAGATAAGATTTCGCTCATGGTACATCCTCCTTATTTTAGATATATTGTTTGATTGTCTTGTGGAAGTCTTGAACATGTTGTCGCATTCTCAGCCCAGCTTTTTCTGCATCCCTGGCTTGAATTGCCTCCAGGATTTCGATATGAGCATCGACATCAATTTCATCTGCCTTTGCATAGTTCAGGGCTATATACCAAATACGCAGCGAAAGATTATAGTAATGCTCGATCTCTTTGATCAGGAATTTGTTGTGTGTTGCTTTCGCAAGCAGTGCATGAAACTCGCCGTCTAGTTTGATGAGAGCTTCTTTGTTTGACAAGTCAACCTCTTTGTAGGCCTTTGCCAGTTCCTGGAGTTCAATGAGTTCTTGCTCTGTAATGCGGTCAGCTGCCAAACGCGTGGCGAAAGATTCAAGCTCGACCCGCACCTCGAAAATCTGCAACAGATCCGTCACCGCGATATCTGCCACGTACATGCCCTTGCGCGGTGTCACCATGACCAGATTCTCCGTTTGAAGCTGTTTGATAGCTTCGCGAATGGGGGTTCTCCCCAAAGCAAACTCTTCCATCAGTTGAGCTTCATTGATGACAGAACCGGGGGGCATTTTCGCGGTGATGATTTTTCCCTTGATCTGAGTATAAGCTTTCTCAGCGTTGGTGGGTTTCATATGGGTAACTTTCCTTATCTTATGCTTCTTCTTGCTCCTTTTGGCGTTCGCGGAATGCTTTAATCCATGCCATACCATATTCATCCCGTCCCATGGATAGATCAGCCGCTTTAATGGCAATGCTTACTTCAGATTCAAGCGGGTTGGTAATGGGACAAGTCAGACCGGCGTGGATTGCCATCGCGATGAAAGTAGCGTTAATATGTTTGCGGTCTGGTAAACCAAAGGAGATATTACTGGCGCCCATGGTGATGTTGACGCCAAACTCCGCGATCACTTTTTCGATAGTTTGCATGGCTACCAAACCAGCCGTGTGATCTGAACCCATGGTCAATGCCAGAGGATCGACGATGATATCTTCAGTGGGAATGCCCAGTTTTCCTGCACGTTCGATGATTTTGGCCGCTACCTTGAGACGAGCATCAGCGGTAGCAGGAATTCCGGTATCGTCCATGCACAGACCGATCACTGCCGCACCATACTCCTTGACCAAGGGCAGCACTGCTTCCAGGGAGCGTTCTTCTCCGTTGGCAGAATTGATCAGGGGCTTTCCTTCATAGCTTTTCAGGGCAGCTTCCAGGGCCTCTGGGTCAGCCGTGTCGATACACAGGGGCACATCAGTGACTTCCATAACTGTGGCCATCACCTGTTTGAGTAGGGCGGGTTCATCGGCGCCCGGAACGCCTGCATTGACGTCCAGTATCTTGGCGCCTGCCTCAATCTGGCTTTTGGCGTCTTTTCGGACCATGTCGAAATTGCCCTCTTGGAGAGCCTTCAACATCAACTTCCGTCCGGTTGGGTTGATGCGCTCCCCAATGATGACTGTGGGATTCGCACGGTTGATTTCGACTTTCTTGGTTTTCGATGCTATGAGAGTAGTGAGATTTTCAGCCATATTTATTCACCTTTTTCTATATTATGGGTATCTGTTTATAGTATATTACAAATATATCAGCAATGGAAGACTCAACCTCCTTTTATCGTGTGATGACACTTTCATTTGCACATCTGCATAGATAAAATTCATGACTTATTAGGTTTTTAGAAGGCGGTCGGGGAGAAAAGTATCAGCCAATTCCGACTGTGCCATATCGCTAACCCAATCTGATATCAACTTTCCGGTGACAGGCGCCAGACCTATCCCCGCGCCCTCATGTCCGGTTGCCAGATAGAACCCGGGGATGTTTTGAACAGGACCGATGAGGGGCAGGTGATCCGGTGACCAGGGCCTTA
The DNA here is from genome assembly GCA_049687655.1 of Anaerolineales bacterium. Taxonomy (GTDB): domain Bacteria; phylum Chloroflexota; class Anaerolineae; order Anaerolineales; family Villigracilaceae; genus JAABUE01. The sequence goes on from JBAVJG010000222.1 coordinate 2,042, forward strand.
ATCCAGCATAGCTGCGGATGACCTGGATATTTTCAAGGCCCGGTAAAAAACGACCGGCACGACGAGCGATAGCCTGAATCACATCAATGGAGACGGAACGGTCATCCCCGGCGAATTGCCTGCTACTGCCCAGTAACATGGTACCGGTTCCGGTCATTTCAGCCACCAACGCAACCTGTAGGTCGTCAGCCGCGGACTGGACCGTGCTAACGTACGCGCCTTCCAGTAGCGGGTGGTGGATGAAGCCGGGAGTCCTGGCCGTTACCAGGATGTGGCCTTTTCTGGGTTTGATGGGCAATTCCAACCCGACCATTTGGGCGATGCCATTGCTCCATACCCCGGCGGCGCATATCACAATGGGGGTGGAGATTTCGCTGCCTGGTGTCACAATTGTAAAGATTGACTGGTCACCACTCTGAGCATGTTTGATCTCTAAAACTTCGGTTCCGGTATGCAAGGTCAGTCCGTTTTCCTGAGAGGCAGCCAGCAGCGCTAGTGTGGCGCGGCGAGGATCTATCTGAAGGTCATCCGGGAACAGGATCCCGCCCGCTAAATCGGGGGCAAGCTCGGGTTCCAGGCCTCGAAGCGTGTGTGAGTCCAATACCTCGGCGCGCTGCCCGTCCCGCCTGATCATTTCGGCTTTTTCCTGCCCGGCTTGTAGATGAGCGTCTTCCTCGGCCAACAGGATCGTACCGGCGCGTTCGAAACCGAAGTCGGCCTCCAGACTTTCGTTGAGTTGAACCCATAGGTTCAAGCTCTTTTTCGCCAGCGCCAGTTCTGCGCCAGGGGTTTTGTCCCATAAAAGCACCAGGCCATCGCAGGCGCGGGATGTGCCGCTGGCCGGGAAATGGCGCTCCAGCAGGTGGACATCCAGGTTCTTTTCGCTCAGGAAATATGCGCAGGAGGCGCCGATGATACCCCCTCCAATGATGACTACATCTGCAGTGTTCATTGAATTTCCTCGCCGGGTAAATTTCCTAGTGCACCCAAGGGGATGGGTTTCAATGGAGGGCGGGGGCGGAATTGATCGATTCTGCCAACGGACATCCCGATTTCGTTTCTGATCAGACGTGCCAACAACAGACCGCAGGTTCGCCCCTGGCAGTGACCCTGCCCAACAGGAAGCCAGTTCTTCAGATCGCTAAGGGTATGCGCACCTTTACGAATGGCCTGGCGGATCTCCCCGGCCCTGATCTGCTCACAGCGGCAGATGATCGTCTCATCTGTGATGAGGTTATTGAGAGCGGGAGGGGGGCGGAACAAAGTGTTGAGCATGCTGCCAAATCTTTTCAACGGTTGCAGTTGTTTGTTCAGGGGGATATAGCGCCGGGCAAACTCTTCATTGTTGAGTTTACCGAGTTCACGCGCAATTGCTGCCCCGGCAATTTGACCCTGGATCAAAGCGGTTTTGGCACCGCTAACTCCGGCGGTTTCACCTACGGCATAAATGCCGGGAACGCTGGTCTCCAAAGTTTCATCGATGATGGGAACCCAGCCTCCGCGTTCAGGGAGATATTCGTGGACGCAGCCTGCCAATTGAGTTAGCTCTATGTTTGGAACGAAGCCAAAGCCGATACAAAGGGTATCCAGGGGGACGCTTTGTTCGCTACCTGGTACAGGTTTTCCCTGACGGTCAACCCGGGCGATGGTTGCTCCGGTCAGCCGGTTTGTGCCTTCGACGCGAATGACCGAATATCCGAAGTGATAGGGTATTTTGTTCGCAAACAGAGATCTGGCATATTGCCAGCCTTCCTGCACGCGATCCAGATTGGCCAATACGACAGGCGCATATTTCATCCAGGATTGAGGCTGCGTGGCTTCCAGTATTCCAAGAACGGATACTTCGTGTTCGGATTTGGCCAACGCGCTGGCAGTTGCTAACAAGAGCGGACCTGAACCGGCCAGCAGTATGCGCTTTCCGGGAACTACACCATGTTCCTTGACAAGAATCTGGGCCGCACCTACTGTCATGACACCAGGCAGGGTCCAGCCGGGGAAGGGCGTAACCAGTTCTCGGGCGCCGGTTGCGATGATCATCTTTTTAGCCCCTAACCATTCAGTTCCCTGTGAACTGTGAAGCGCTAACCGATGACCTTCTATGCCCCAAACCAGGGTTCCTGTGCGAACTTTGATGTTTTGAGATGGGAGTTGCTCGAGCAAGCTGCGGGATCGCCTCTCCGTTTTGGATTTGGCAGAGATGGCTTCCACACTGTGAGCGCCTCGTAAGTATTGACCGCCAGGACGGGGGTATTCATCCAGCAGCGTTACCTGCACCCCGGCCTGTGCCGCTGTAACAGCGGCAGATAAGCCTCCCGGACCGGCGCCAATTACAGCCAACTCAGTTGTTTTCATGCTAGTTTAGTCTCAGTGTTTAAGGTTACTTTCATCCCCGGCTGGACCAGGGTCATGCAGGCACGTTGGTCTGGGATTCCGTCAACGGTGACCAGGCAGTCAAAACAGACGCCCATACCGCAGAAAATCCCGCGCGGTTCATGGTCAGCCATGTGTCTGAACGTAACAATCCCGGCAGCGATCAATGCCGCGGCGATGGTATGGCCGGAACGAGTTTCAATATCGTGACCGTTTATTTCGATGTTAAAGTGCTGAGGTTCTTTCTTCAACGCTCTACTTCCAACCACTATTCCAGATGCTTTTCCACATAAGATTGGAGCTGACGAGCAGTTGTTTCATCGAGCGGCGGGTCTTCGTGACTGGCTAACAGATCCTTCCAGCGCTGGGTGGCGCGAGCGGTCGTATCCAGGCGCTCACCGTCCCACCAGGCTTCGAGTCCGCTTCGGTCGAACAGAACGGGTTGCCAAAATTCAGTACGGCAGCGTTCTAAAGTATGATCTTCACCAAGGAAGTGACCACCCGAGCCGACATTTGCAATCACATCATACGCCAGGGTTTCAGCATCCACCTGAATGCCGCGCAAATACTGTCGCATCATCCCGCAGACTTCATCATCCATAACAAACTTTTCGTAGGAGAAGGCCAGGTATGAGCTGACAATTCCGCCGGAATGCAAGACAAAATCGATGCCGCTGTTTACAGTCGTCAACATGCTGAACATCGATTCGTAACCTGCCTGTGCATCATTTAGGCTGGCATCTGTCAGGGCGCCGCCGCCACGGCTGGGCAGGCCATAAAAACGGGCCAGTTGGGCGTGCGCGCTGAGACACAACGATAGCTCAGGGCTGCCCACCGCCAGCGCTCCGGTGCGCAGATCGATGTTCGTTGAAGTCGCACCGTATAGACAAGGCAGGCCCGGGTTAACCAGTTGCGCCAACACGATTCCGGCCAACAATTCAGCGTTTTGAACTGCCAATACACCTGCTAGGGTGATCGGCCCTGTCGACCCGGCCATGATCAGCGAGGCAAAAATCAATGGTTGTTTCGCGTTAGCATAAGCCAGTATGGCCTCGAGCATTTCGGTCCCATATCCCAATGGGCTGATTGGATTAATCAGGCCTAGAGTCACCGGTCGATCTGGCTTACCACCGAAAAGGATTTCAATCATATCCACGGTATGTTGAGAACCGCGCCCCCCCTCAGAACTGCCGATGAAGGCTTTGTCAGAATGCAACATGTGTACAAGCAGCATCTGCAGGTGCGCTGTCTCACTGGGAATATCTCGCGGTTCGACCATCAGGTGTCCACTGAGGTCCTGGTTGGGCAGGACATGAGCCAGCTTGACCAGATTGTGGTAATCCTCGAGGGTCGGGTCGCGTTTGCCCTCTTGCGCATCTACCAGGAAAGGCGCGCCGTAGCCCGGTGCGAAAATGGGACTTCCATCCCCAACTGTGATATCTCTCTCTGGATTACGAGCGTGAACAGTGAATAGACGAGGCACGTTCTTGACCGCCCCCATAACCTGCTCCTCGCTAAAAAACACTTTCTTCCCCTCAACCTTAAATCCATTATTTTTAAAAATTTCTAGGGCGTTTTCCTCAGGAAACAGAATCCCGATTTCCCCCATCAATTTCATGCTTGTGTCGTGAATGGCCTGGGTATCAGATGGTGAAAGGAACTCACACCAGTTCTTTGGCATTGCATTCTCCTTGATCTGTTATCATTGTTCGAATTTCACTTCGTGTTAGGCTAAGGCTATATCCGAAAAACGCTCGAGCCACCATCCTCGGCGGCGGCCGCCGCCGCCTTGAGCGTGTTTTACGGATAGGCTCTACATTAATGCCCGCGCAGAAAACTGCTGCCTTCCAACATAATTCCTTCAGCATAACGCGTAGGTCGTAAGAGATTATCTTCGGGTTTCATCTTCCCGGTAACCAAATCGGCAATGCGTTTGCCAGCTTCGGGGGCCAGCATTACCCCGGCCCAATAGCCGCAATTCAAATAAAATCCCGGTACTTCGCTTACCTGCCCAATCAAGGGTTGGTCGTCGGGAGTGTAGACATATTGTCCGGCGCTCACCATCACATCGCTGGCTTTGAGATTTTCGGCAATTCCTTCCCAGAAGGGGAACAGCGGCAACAGGTTCTCGATATTTTGGGCTGCGAAGTAGCGGTCGGTCGGGACGTTTTCCGAGGGCGCGCTGTCTGGCTCGTCGGGATTGACCCAGCCGATGAACGCCCCGCCGGTTTCGGGTCGCCAGTATGAATCGCGTGCGAGGTCGATCGAGAGCGGCGCGTCTTGCGGAATCTCAGCCCGGGGAGTGATGTAGGCTTTTTGGCGACGCACAGGCCGGACTGGGATTTCCAGAGAGAGCATTTTTCCGACAACTCCAGCGAACGGCCCGGCTGCATTGACGACCACGCGCGTGGCAATTACGCCGCGATCTGTTTCTACGCCACTGACTCCCTGCGCGCCCTGATGGATACCGGTCGCTTTGGTCTGGATTAAATAACAGGCTGAACTTCCGCGAGCGAAGCCCTGGGTGGCCTCATGCGATGAAAGCCAACCATCTTCCTGCCTGAATGTAGCTGCCACGGCCCGTTCGCTGACATACGGGAAGCGCTGACGTACTTCGTCCCCGGTGAAATATTCCGAATCATTGACACCCAGACTTCTGTGAGTTTGAACCGCAGCCTCGACATCGGGAATCATCTCCGGGTCATCGGTCACAAAGAGATATCCCTGGTGGTGGATGCTGAGGTCAATATCGGGGATACCAACCACTTCTGCAAAGTTCTCGAAGATTTCGATGCTCGGTATAGCAATTTCGGCCATCGCCGGTTCGGTGAATTGAGCGCGAAAACTTTCGATAGAATTTGGCGTTGTCAGTGTGGAAAGCCCCTCGCGCATCTCGACCAGAACTGTATCCAGCCCGGCGCGCGAAAGCCAAAAAGCTGTCGCCGTACCGACAATACCACCACCGATAACAACAGCATCGGCTGTTGCTGGGAAGGTATCTTCAGTCGGTATATAGATTTGTTTCATAATCCTACGTTTTGGATTTGGCAAAAAAGGTTATGGTTTTTGCTTTGATCCAATCAAAGAATCCGGAAAAACCGGCCGGGTAGTAGACCATAACCAGGATCATCAAAACGCCATAAATGACCAGATGCAACCCGGGCAACTGAGTCAGGTTTGAGCGCAGGTACTCGATGAAGAAAACGAATGGGAAGGCTACAGCGATACCACCCCACAGACTGCCACGTCCACCAATATAGGCGATAGCCAGCACCTCTACGGTTTTGGAAGTGTGCATCAGCGTTTGTGGTGTTAAAGAGCCGAAGTAGTGCGCATAAAAGCCACCTAACCAGCCGGCAAAGAAGGCTGAAAGGGTGAAATTGAACACTCTATATTTCGTAGGATTGATGCCCGAAGCCCGGGCGGCATCAAAGTTCTGGCCGATAGCCCGGAATGCCAGGCCGTAATTGGATTTGGTGACCAATTTCAGAGTAATATATACAACCAACAACATCCCCAGAATAATATAAAAATATGGGCGGTTTCCAGCGCCTCGCGCCAATAAACTGGGTGGCGC
>JBAVJG010000223.1:0-10191 GCA_049687655.1 Anaerolineales bacterium
AACATGCCCAACATGGCGATTGCGATCACGATGGCCCACAGCCGGTCTTCACCGATGGTTGCTCCAAGTATGTTGACCGGCTCACTTGGGATAAAAGATGGGAAAGGCTTTGGCAGGTTGCCCCAGATGGTAAAGGTGATGGCTTTGAGCAGGCTGCTGAGACCGATCGTCACCATGATGACTGAGATAATCGGCTCCCCGATCATCGGTCGCAGAACGAACCGTTCGACAAGTACGCCCAGGCCGATGGCAACAACAACAGTCAAGGTCAGGCCCAGGGTCCAGTGCAGACCGATTTCGGCAATCAAGCCGAAGATGACATAGGCGCCAATCAGCAGAAATTCTCCCTGGGCAAAGTTGATCACGTCACTGGATTTGTAGATCAGAACAAACCCCAGTGCGGCCAGTGCCAGGATGGCGCCATTGGTCAGGCCGGTGAGGGTGAGTTGAAGAAAAAGGTCCATAAGTTATTCGCCAGTCTCCAGGGAATCAATCGCCAGTTGTGTTTGAATACGGGCTGTACGGCCGTCCTGGTAGGTGATGGTCTGGTCGATCTTCACGTACGGGTTGTGGCTATAGAGCGCCGAGATGATGTCCTCGTAACGCTGGGCGACCAGTTTGCGACGCACTTTGCGGGTGCGCGTCAGCTCGGCGTCGTCGGCGTCCAGCTCTTTGTGCAGCAGCAAGAAACGCTGAATACGGGCTGCCGGGGGCAGGTCGGCATTGGAAGATTCCACATGCTCGCGCACCAGTTCGTACACCTGCGGCTTCTGCGACAGATCGGTGTAAGTGGTATAGGCGATTTGTTTGTTCTCAGCCCACTTGCCCACATTGGGGAATTCGATGTTGACCATGGCGGTCACAAATGGCCAGTCACCGCCGAAAACCACCGCTTCTTTAATGTAGGGGCTGAACTTTAACTTGTTTTCGATGAACTGCGGGCTGAATTTGGTGCCGTCGTGCAGGGTCATCACATCTTTGGCGCGGTCGATCACGATCAAATGCCCGTCTTCATCGAAGTAGCCCGCGTCGCCGGAATGCAGCCAGCCGTCCACCAGTGATTCGGTGGTGGCTTCGGGATTGCGGTAGAAGCCTTCCATCATGGCAGGCGAACGCATCAGGATTTCGCCGCTCTCATCGATCTGGATGTCCGTTTCGGGGATGGGCGTGCCGACCGTCTGGAACTTGACATCCCCATCCCTGTGGACGACGGCGATACCGTTGATCTCGGTCTGACCGTAAATCTGCTTAAGGTTCACCCCCAGGGCATGGAAGAAGCGGAATACGTCTGGACCTAAAGCGGCTCCCCCTGTATAAGCCCTTTTGAGATGCCTCAGCCCCAGGAGATCCTTGATTTCCTGGAACATGATCCAGTCTGCTATAAAGTATTTGACCTTCATCCCGAGGGAGGCTGTCTCTTTGCGGAAGTTCAGGTCCGCCATTTCATAGCCGACCGGCATGGCCCAGTTATAAAGTAGCTGCTTGAGCCAGGTGCTATCCTCGATCTTGACCTGTACCTGACTGACCAGATTCTCCCAAATGCGCGGAGGGCTGAACATAACCTGCGGGCCAATCTCACGGATGTCATGCTGGACGGTTTCAGGCTCTTCAGGGAAGTTAACCGTGAACCCGATTTGCAGCCCGCAGGACAGGCACATCATTTGCTCACCGATCCAGGCCAGGGGCAGGAAAGAGACGAACTCGTCATCCGGGTCGATTGGGTCGACCGTCATCAGGTTACGCCCCATGCTGACCATGGATTTATGAGTCAGCATAGCGAGTTTAGGGTCGCCGGTTGTGCCCGAGGTTGTCGAGAGAATCGCCAGGTCTGTTTCCTTGCCTTGTGCCAGACGTTCCTCATACCAACCTGGGTTGGCCTGTTCATATTTATGCCCCAAGTCCTGGACAACAGGGAAGTACAACAGGAAGTCTTCCGTATAGTTGCGCAAGCCTTTGGGATCGTAGTAAATAACTTTCTTGATACCTGTTAGTTCGTCCCACATTTCCAGGATTTTATCGACCTGCTCCTGGTCTTCTACCACGATAAACGAGACGTCGGCATGGTTGAAAATATAGATCATTTCTTTGACAACCGAGTCCTGATAAATACCAATGGACTTGGCGCCCACGCTTTGGGCAGCCAACTCCGCCATGACCCATTCCGGCCGGTTGTCGCCGATGATGGCGATGGTCTCTTCGGGAACCAATCCCAGGTCGATCAGGCCCAGCGCAAAATATTTGACGTGTTCGTAATATTGCTTCCAACTGACGGCTTGCCAGATGCCATAATCGCGCAAGCGAATGGCGGTCTTATCAGGGGTTTCTTCGGCATGCTGTTTCAGGAATTGGGGGAGCGTTTCTGGCATCTAACTACTCCTTCCCGTTGTTTTTATTGCCATTACCGTTGCCATTGGATTGGCCGTACTTGATCGGGAAAGCGGTCTTGTCTTCGCCCAGGTAAGCTTCTACCACCTGTTTGTTGCTGCGCACTTCATCCGGTGTGCCCTCGCCGATCTTCTGGCCGAAGTTCAGCACTGCGATGCGGTCGCTGATGTCCATCACCACGCCCATATCGTGTTCGATCAAGACGATGGTCACACCGTGCTCTTCGTTGACATCCAGGATAAAGCGTGCCATGTCTTCTTTTTCTTCCGAGTTCATCCCGGCCATAGGTTCATCTAAAAGCAGGGTGGAGGGCCGCATGGCCAGTGCACGTCCCATTTCAACGCGTTTCTGCAATCCGTAGGAAAGCGAGCCAACCGTGTTATTACGGATGGCTTCGATTTCAAGCAGGTCGATGATGTCTTCTATGAAACGGCGGAACTGGATGTGTTCGCGCTGGGCGGCTCCCCAATAGATCAGGCTGTTCAACAAGCTGCTGTGCATGTGGACATGCGCTCCTGAAAGCAGGTTATCGAGCACAGTCATGTGGCGGAATAATTCGATATTCTGGAAAGAACGCGCAATCCCCAGCCGCGCGATCTGATGCGGTTTCATGCGCGTGATCTCGTGTTCTTTACCGTTCATGTACACGATGCGTCCGCGTTGCGGATTATAGAGTCCACTGATGCAATTGAGCAGGCTGGTTTTACCTGCGCCGTTCGGCCCGATGATGGCCAATATCTCGCTCTGGCGGACTTTCAGATTTATATCCAGTAAAGCGGTGACGCCGCCAAAGTTGAGTTGAACGTTTTCAACCTTGAGCTGTGTTTCACCCGCTTCAAGATGACTGCTGTTCAGTCCGCTGGTAAATCCACGCTGCATAGATGCTCCCGTGATAAGCTAGAAATTACACTGTTTGTGAAAGGATACCGCAAACAGGGGGACTAGCCCGCCCCCTTTTTGCGGGCTTAACTCATTCGAATGCATAGCTCCTGTAAGAACTGTCCCAATCATACAAGGGGCGCGCTAAAGAAGCGTTATTGTGGGCGTTAATGATTGTGAAAGAAAACACGTATTTAAGAGGATTATTGGGCGTTTTTTTCTTCTCCCACACTTTCCTCGATGACTACGTTTGGCCCCCGTAATGGCAAATTAGGTATGACTACCGCCCCTTGCCGTTCTCTGGCGGCCTGCCCCTGGGCGAAGCGCAGTTCGTTATCCATTTCCAATTCATCGAATATGGAGGTTGCGCGGAAGTGACAGTCCACCGCCCAGGCGATTTGTCCTGCCCGGTCGTACAGGCGGCGCAATGATAGATACGTGCGTGCCAGATCAGGACGCGCGCGAATCTGACGCAACAGGTGCATCGACTCGATCAGATCGGATTCGACCTGTGTCCATTGCGGAGAACGTATGCGCGTGCTGATATCTGCCTGTAGCTTCAATGCAATCCCCGTAGCCCAGCGATTCCCGGCGTGACGTGCTTCATGCAAAGCTACTTTCACTTCCTTGAGCGCCGGTTGGATTTTCCCGGCCAGGAACAGGCATTCGGCCAGAAACAAACGGGGTAAATAATGGAAGACACGATGACCCACTTTTTCAGCCCAAGCGTTGGCAGATTGGATGAGTTGAGTCCCGGTAGCCGTTTCGCCCTTCTGTGCCAGCGCATACCCGCGCAGGCTGAGCACCATGTAGAGCGGCGGGGTAACCTCCTCAAAATCACCCGGTTCATTAATTGGGGACAGAAGATCCAGGCATTCATCCCACCTGTGAAGACCGGCTTGGACCATGGCCAGTTGCATGCGAGCGAAGATCGTGGTCGCATCCAATCCTCCCCCTGAGCCTGCCTCCGCCATGGACAGCCCGCGCTGGCTGACATCAATCGCTCGCTCCCAGGCCCCGACGCGCGAGTAGGCCACCCCCAGATACCCCAACACGATTGGCAAGTCCTCCGGCGGACGAATGAGCGGGTCCATTTCGATGATCTCATCATGGAGGTTGACATAACGCAGCAAATGCGCAATGGCGTCATCGAAAGCAGCCAGCGCAATGCTGACGCGCCCTAACATGCGCAGAGATGCGTAAAGCAAATCTGCATCGCCCAACTCCTCAGCCACACGCAAGGTGCGGCGGGCATAGTCGCTGGCGGTTTCCGGCTGGCCGCGCAACCAGAAGAACTGCGCCGCGCGCCGGAAGATTTTCCCCAGCCGGGCCTCATCCCCCAGCATTACCGCCAGGTGCTCAGTCTCATTCAGGATTTCGATGGCGCGTTGCATATTGCCGGTGAAAGCGTAAGCCTGCGCTAATTGCAGGTTGATGTCGATGCGCTCGCTGCGCTGGCGCGGCCCCGGCAACTGTCCCAGCAAATTGACGGCCTGTAAACCAAATTGACGTGCTTCATGGTAGGAGCGCAGACGCAAAGCCTGCTCGCCGGCCTGGGTGAGATAGGGCAGCGCCTTGAGCGGCTGGTCGCTGCGTGCATAGTGGTGCGCCAGGGTAGTGACATCCGCTGGCGGGATGGTATGTTCCAGCACATCCGCAATCCTGCCATGGATGTATTCCCGCCGGGCGCGGCTCAGTCCGGCATATGCCACCTGCCGGAATTTGTCATGCCGGAAGTCGTATCCCTGCTTGTCTTCGACGACCAGTCCGCGCTGCAGCCATTCCTCGATATATGTGATGATATTTTCGCTGGTGTCTCCAAGGATTTCCTGCAGCAACGGATAGGTGAAGGACCGCCCGATGGAGGCAGCACAGGCCAGGGACTCGCGGCTGTCTGCACCCAGCCTGTCCAACCGGGCTTCGATAACGCGTTGGATGGAATTTGGAATAGCCGTGAGCGGTACCGGCATCTGCTTGCTTCCGGTTTCCTGCAACGCACGCACTGTTTCGACGATGAAGAATGGGTTTCCATCGGTTTCTTGAAACAGACGGCGCATAAAAATGGTATTACCGGCTTCCTGCGGATTGAGGTGACGGGCCAGGTCGGCGGTCTCGTTCGAAGTCAGGCGAGGCAGATCGAGGGTCCAGAGAGAAGCGCTGCGCTGGATGGTCCGCAATAACGGCTGACGTTCGGCAGGCAGGTCTTCCACGCGGAAAAGTCCAATGATCAGCAGGGGCGTCGAGAGCACACGTCTCGTCAGGGAAGCCAGCAGTTCCCAGGTCGGCGTATCCGCCCAGTGCAAGTCATCCAATATGAGTTGCAAGGGGGGATGCAGGCAGGTCTCACTTAGATAGATGATGAGGTTGACCAGCGCTTCTCGCAGCGTAACCCCATCAACCTGATGGGTGGGATAATTTGCATAGGAAAAGTGTTGCCCCAATTCCGGCAGAATTGGAATCAACGTGGTTGCCCAGGCTGGAGGCATCTGCGTTTTGGATCTATTGTCGAGTAAAGGGGAATTTTCGAGTGCTTGCCGTATCGGGGCAAACGGTACCATACTGTCCAATTCGTAACAGGCACTTTGCAGTCCAGGTAGATCAGGATGCAAGGCCAGATATTCTTGCAGTAGTCTGGTTTTGCCGATGCCTGCTTCTCCCGTCACCAACACCAATCGACCCGATCCCGCTGCAGCCCCTCTGTAAGCTTCTTCGAGCGATGCAATTTCACTTTGTCTCCCGATGAAGGGTAGGGCAGGAAATGATTGTGGCCTGGGTACAGCCACCCGGCGTGGAGATTGGATGGCTTGCGGAGATTCGTCTTTGACCGGCGCATGCCCATTCTGGATGGATTGCAGTAAGGTTTGTGTTTCAGGCAGGGGTTCGGTGTCCAGTTCTTGAGATAACGACTGCGCAAACGTGTGATAGGAATGAATAGCTTTGGCGCGCTCACCAGTCAGGGCATACAGGCTCATCAGGCGACGTTGGGCATTCTCATCGAAGGGTTCGGCGTTGACCCACTTTTGAACGATCCCCAATGCTTGGTTCATCTTTCCCGTTCCTTGCAAGATCCGGCTGAAGCGGTCGAGCGTTTCCAGCCAGACCTGACGCAAGCGGTCCCGTTCATTGATACACCAATCATCATATATATCTTCGAGCAGGTCGCCCGTGTAGAGCGTCAAGGCATGTTTGATTTCTTCCGGGGAGGCTTCGGGACGTGTTTCGTAGAGGAATGTGTCTATGTCGAGTGAGATTTCAACTTTTGGGTTGAATTGAACCGACGAGCTTTCTGTTAGCAGTAAAGATCCATCCGGATCGATGGGTGTCAACGCGCTGCGCATGTGATGCAGATATTGCCGCAGGTTACGTCTCGCGGCGGATTCGGTAGCTCCCGGCCAGAAGGTAAAAGCCAACCGCCGCCGGTCGGTGGGGCGGTCCCGGTTGAGCAAAAGGTGGGCGATCAGTGAGCGCGTGGTAGGAGACCCCGGGTCGACTACTCCCCCATCGGGTGCATATATGCGCAGGGTCTCGAACAGGGTTGCGCGCAAGAGGGTCCCTTATCCCATCCGGTGTTGCATAGGATGTCCCCCGAGTATATGCAGGTGCAGGTGGAAGACCACCTGGTTGGCATCCGGCCCCGTATTAATGATCAGCCGATAACCGCTGTTGGTGATGCCTTCCTCGTCCGCGATCGGTTTGACAACGGTCAGCATGTGGCCCAGCAATTGCTCATCCTGCCCCGAGACCTCGTTGGTAGAGGCGATATGTTGGTTGGGAACTACCAGGATGTGGGTGGGCGCGACCGGGTTGATGTCGCGGAAAGCCGTCACTTGATCGTCTTTGTAAACGATGGTAGCGTCCATTTCCCCTCTGACAATTTTACAGAAGATGCATTCGTCCATATGGAATCCTTTGGCGTGGGATTTCCCTTATTATACATGCTTGGATGGAGGTTACAAATTTGAGAGTCGCACTATTTATAATAGAAGTAACCCGAAAATAAGGGGGGCGTGCTGCAGCAAGCCCCCCTTATTTTCGGTATCTTTTTGGATTCGTGTAAGTCCTAAAAAGTTTAAATACCGATAGCCGGACCTGGTCGTCCGGCTATTGGATGAGAATGTTGCAATGTCTACGCTTTTGCAGCGATCAATTGCACACGCGTATGTTGCAGGCGCTCCATGGCGGCCCTGGCCACGGCGCGCATCAGTCCGCAGTTGAGCAAAGCATCCACTTCACACAGGGCGCGTAAAGCCGAAGCGTCGATCTCGATCAGGCGGCAGGATTTTTCAGCGCGAACGGAAGCCGTGAACACATACGGTTCGATCAGGGCTGAAATGCCGAAGATTTCGCCCGGGTTGAAGTCGCTGATGAAATATTCCTGTTTGTAGTACGGGTCGTGTTCGCTGGTAACGATGTAATAATATGAAGCAGTTCCCTCTATCAGGAAAAAGAGTTTAGACGCAGGCGTATCGTGTGTTACCAAGCCATCACCGTTGTTGTAGGTCTTTTCATCCGCAATCATGGCGACAGCCTTCAACTGTTTGTCGTCCATGAAGTTGAAGAATGGGAATCGACGTAAAAGTTCAGGAGAGATCATAGGGAGCTCCTTGGATTAAGTCTAGTACGGCCTGTACAGCTTCCGGGACGGCTGCGGCCACAGGAGGGGAAAGTTCTTCACTAAAATCGTACACATTTTGAGCTTCAACGGCAACCACATCCACACACTTGGGGATATCCGCGCCGATGCTTTCGGCGGTTTTAAGGGCAGTCATCAGGGATGTGTCGTGGGCTGATGCGGAATGACCAGCCATCGGGTCCAGTAGCGAAGCGAGAGGGAATCGCCGTACGCTTCCAACGGGACCCTGGCCTGTTTCCATTGAATCGACCAGTACCACCCGGTCATATCCCAGCATGCGTTCCATCAGGGAGAGTCCACCAAGTGACAAGCAATCTACTTCAACGGGAGGGCCGGTCGCTGGCAACTGATCACTGACCGCTGACGCAATAGCCCAGCCGACGCCGTCATCACCCAGGATGGGATTGCCTAAACCAATGACAAGAGTTTTCATAACTTTTTCAGATGGAGTGCAAAATCTCCAGATTTTGCACCGAAGTCGGAGATTTCGGACTCCGTATTATTCGTGGGTGAGGGCTGCTGGAGGTGTAAGCAGCCCTCACGTTTACGGATGCTCCTACCATTAGCAGAATTGCTTAAGTACTTCAACCGTTTTACCATCCGCGTCACGAATAGTGACCTGTAGAGGCATCTTCCCGGGCAGGGAATGAGTAGCGCACCCAAAGCAGGGGTCGTAGGCGCGGAATGCCATCTCAACCATGTTGAGCATCGGCTCGGTCACAACCGTGCCTTTCTTGATCAGGCTGCGGGCCGCTTTGTTGATCGACATGCTGATAGGGGCGTAGTTGTTGGTGGTGCCCACGATCAGATTGACCTTGGTCAGCACGCCGCGCTCATCGGTGGTGTAGTGATGGGTGAGTGTGCCGCGCGGCGCTTCCACGATGCCCACGCCCTCGGTCGGGACTTCTGTGGGTTTGGTGTGGAAGTTGTCCGAGGTGATCTCGGGATCAGATGCCAATTCTACCCAACGCTCGGCGGCGTAGAGCAGTTCAATTAAGCGCGCCCAGTGGGTCGCAAGCCGCTGGTGGACGGGTTTTCCGCCCAGCGTCTTGTAGAACTTGTCGTATTCCTCCTGCGCCAGCGGGGTGGCCATGCCATCGGCAGCATTCAGGCGCGAAAGCGGAGTAGCGCAGTAGACGCCTGAGTCTTTACCGTCGACGAAGCCTTTCCAGCCAACCGCCTTGAGATACGGGAATTTGAGATAGGTCCAGGGTTCGACGTGCTCGGCGATGTGCTGGGTGTAATCCTGAGGTGCGTACTTGACCAGTTCCTTGCCCTCCGGGCTGACCACGCGTACCTTGCCATCATAGAAGTTGATCTGGTTGTTCTCATCCACCATGCCCATGTAGTAGGTTCGGTGAGTATAGATGTCACCCAGGATCAGGTCGACGTACTCCTTATTGCCGAGCACGATGTCGTTGAACAGTTTTAGCGTGAATTGACCGAACTCTATGGCCCATTTGCCCAACTCAAGGATTTCCTTTTGCTGTTCTTTGGTGATGCCTTTGGTCAGGCCACCAGGGATGGATGTGCAAGGATGTACCTTACGTCCGCCAATCATCTCGATCACGGTATGACCGGCTTTACGGGCGTTGATAACCTTGCCACCGATTTCCAGGCCGACCTTATGGATGACGCCCAGAATGTTGCGCTCCGCCACGGGCGCATCCGGTCCCATCACGAAATCGGGGCCTGCCAGCGCATAGAAGTGGGTAGTGTGGTCTGTGACGTAAAAGGCTGAATACAGCAATTCGCGCAGCATCTTGGCCGTGCGTGGCGGGTCGACGTGGTAAACCATGTCGGCAGCCTTGGCGGCAGCCATGTGATGTGCCTCGGGGCAAACTCCGCAGATGCGGTTGGTCAGCAGGGGCATCTCTTCTACGGGACGGCCGACGCAGAAGCGTTCGAAGCCGCGCAGTTCGGGGATCTGGAAGTAGGTGTTGGCGACATCGCCCTGGTCGTCCAGGAAGATTTCGATCTTGCCGTGACCTTCCAGGCGGGTGATGGGGTCGATGGTGATTCGTTGAGTCATGCTGTCACCTACACTTTCTCAAATGCTGACTTGTTCGCTTTTAGGAGCGAACCAGCCAGGTTGAACCGGTAGAACTGTCCGGTCGGGTCGGGGATGCCGTCCAGGATGGCCTCGATCTCTTCGGGGTCCTCGCTGTCGATGACGGATGCGAATGCGGCGATCAGCCGTGCCCCGTAATCGACCACACCCTCGGCAGGACCGTAGCAGCCGATACACTGCGCCCCCGCGCTGACGCAACGGGCATTGCATCCGCTGCGGGTGG
>JBAVJG010000224.1:0-1973 GCA_049687655.1 Anaerolineales bacterium
TGGCGCTCGGCCTCGAACTGACCCTGGAACTGCTACCGTTAAACAAGCCTGTCATCGTGGCCTTGAATATGATGGACGAGGCCGACCGTCTGGGTCTGCACATTGACGGTCCCGGTCTACAAACCGAGTTGGGCACCCCGGTCTTACCGCTGGTGGCCAGCAAGGGACGTGGTGTCAAGGGGGTATTCCTTAAAGCTCTTGCAGCAGGGAAGAACGGTCACAACACCACGGAAACAAAATATAGAGGGAAAGATGCTGCCGGCGAGCGGCATGGACAGGCACGCATGCTGACTCAGAAGTTCGTGCTACAGGGAGAGCGTCGCGTATCCCACCGGGATCGATTCGATGATGTGCTTCTACATCCGATCTGGGGCTATGCGGTTTTACTGTTTGTGCTGTTCCTGTTCTTTCAAGCCGTCTATGGGATCGGGCAGTTGATCGAACCGCCCTTGCTGGCGTTCTTTGACACTCTTACCCGGGGCGTTTTGTCTCCTTTTGGATCTGACACGCTGTTTTCAGAAATCATCTTAGGTGTCATGCAGGGCATCGCAGCCGGGATCGCAATCGTATTGCCTTATCTCTTGCCATTCTTGTTCGGCCTTGGGGTACTGGAAGACATTGGCTATCTGCCGCGGATAGCCTTCTTGATGGATGCGCTCATGCATCGCATTGGTTTGCACGGCAAGGCTATCGTGCCGTTCATCCTGGGGTATGGCTGTAACGTTCCGGCGGTCATGTCCACGCGCACGCTGGAGGAACCTCGGGACCGCTACCTCGCGGCGGCGCTGGCAACCCTGGTCCCGTGTGCGGCGCGGCTGGCGGTCGTTTTCGGATTGGTGGCATTTTACCTTGGTCCGCTGGCAGCATTTGCGTTGTACTTATTCAATCTATTGGTCATTGCTGTTACCGGACGGATCCTGAACAGTTTGATGCCAGAAGATAGTCCCGGCTTGATTCTGGAGATGCCTACCTATCGGATTCCCACTTTGAAAAATGTGACAGGTAAAGCCTGGTTCCGTGTGCGCGAGTTCGTAGTCGAGGCCTGGCCGTTGTTGATCGTAGGCAGCGCAGTTCTGGCAGCGTTGAATTATTTCAATGCCGCACTAGCCTTCAACTGGCTGGTCCGTCCACTGACCTGGAGCCTGGGCCTGCCGTCGGAAGTCGGAGTGCCGTTGATTTTTGGTATTTTGCGAAAAGAGTTGTCGCTGGTGATGCTGGGACAGGCATTGGGGACGGTCAATTTCGATACCGCCCTGAGCATCCCCCAGATGGTGACTTATGCTACCTTCGTGATGTTCTATCTACCCTGCCTGGCGACTTTGTCCGTGTTGCGGCGCGAACTGGGTACCCGAGCCATGCTGGCCATCGCCGCGCTGACAGTGATCGTAGCCCAATTCGCAGCCTGGATCGCCTGGGGCGTAACTGCGCTCTTGTATATGTGGAATTAATAAATGGTGCCATCCCGAATGGATAATGAGATCATTATCATAGATCAGGCGTATAAGTACGAGACGAACGAAATCCTGGAAAGGGGGATTGGTTATGTGCGCCTGATGTCCATGCTGGAATATTCTCGCAAGCCACCGGACACAGGCGGGCTGGCATATTTCGAGTGTGCCGGGGAAGGCTCAAAGTACCCGTACCGGAATCAACTGGCGGCGAAAACGCTCAAAGAATTGAACGGCATGGACGTTTTTGCCAGAGCGTGCCAACTCTGGCGGGCCGATTCCATTGATGAGTAATTACAAATATGATGAAACCTGCACCCCTGTCATAGCTGACCCCTGTACCTCTCAAGTGCAACAAGCTTGCCAACAGACAGGCGGATATTGCATATCGGGATCTGCCACCTGTATATTGCCGCCAGAAGAAGAATTTTTTGGTAAACCATCTACAACGAAGCCGGGGACAGACGTCCCCGGCTTTTTGATTCTCATTGGGGGAAAGCCGGTGTGGCAGTAGCACTAATGTTT
>JBAVJG010000225.1:0-9364 GCA_049687655.1 Anaerolineales bacterium
TCAAGCCTACCAAAGGCTGGCCGAGCAGGATGTAGCTCGCCGGGAGTTCCTGACCAATGTCGCCCATGAATTACGCACACCGCTCATGGCCGCCAGCGGATATCTGCAAATCTTGCAACAGGGCAGCATCCTCAACCAGGAGCAACTGACTCATGCTCTGAATACGGTCTCAAGGAATGTGCACCAGATCGTAAGATTGGTCAATGATATTCTTTTCCTGCAGGAAATGGACCTGGTGCTTCCCGACTTTCAGGCTGTTCATATGGGCGAAGTGGCTTCCATCGTGCTGGAACGATACAAGTCACAGGCTGCAACGCGTGGAATCCATCTCAGCCTGACAGAAGATCACGACATGCCTCCCGTCTCAGGAGATGCCAAATCGCTGGAGCGGGCAATAACTGCGCTGGTCGATAACGCTATCAAGTTCAGTCCTAAGGGCGGAAATGTAGAGATTAGTCTGAGAAAAGGTGAGGAACAAGTCTTCGTCACCGTTGAAGACCATGGCATCGGCATTTCCCCTAACACACGTCCACGCATCTTTGACCGTTTCTACCACATGGGAAAAGAAGATAACGACCTGTTTGGCGGCATCGGATTGGGGTTGGCAATTACGCGGCAGGTTATCAAACAACACAAGGGTACGCTTGAAGTCGAGAGCGAGCATGGCAAAGGCAGCACATTTACGATGCGCCTGCCCGAGTGGAGAGCCTGAGAACGCGCCACGCACAAAAATCACAGAAGCTCGCCTTAACTTGAATAACATTTAGGACTTACTCAGTTCGCAAAAAGGCGCTGAAAATGCGTAAGTCTTAAATATGTTTTAGAAGTACAGGAGATTTATTTGAAGTACACTTTTAGAAAACTGGCTATCCCAATTGGTTTGGCATTGATGTTGATACTGCAAGCCTGCAACCTTAATAACCCGCAGGGAATAGAAACCCCGGTTCCAACCTCAACGAATACGCCCGTTCCAGTCCAAGACGAAGGATTATGTTCTAACCCGCTCTTCCCGGTGAAACTCGGCGCAACCTGGTCCTACACTGGCACGAGCAGTTTTGCAGGCGATTATGGCTTTACGGATACGATCACGGATGTCCGCGAGGATGGTTTCACACTGACATCCCAGTTTGATGATGTGACCCGCACACAGGAATGGACATGCAAGCCCGAAGGGCTGGCGTCCCTCACCTTTGGAGGCGGGGCTGCTGGTGGCATTATCACGAACGGGATCCAGATGGAACTGACCACCAGCAACGTCCAAGGCATCAACCTGCCGAAAACGGTCAGTGCGGGCGACCAGTGGCCATATTCTTTAGACTTCGAGGGCGATATGCAGATATCCGGCACGCCAGCAGATACACAGGGCACAGCCATATTTGACTTTAACGCAGTTGGTGAGGAAAGCGTCACCGTACCGGCCGGCACATTCAACGCCATGAAAATCCACGTGAATATGGTACTGGACATGCAAATCTCACTCTCCGGTCTCACATCGCCGGTCACCTTCACCAGTCCGGTTGATCTATGGTTTGCGCCTGGCGTAGGCTGGGTCAAAGCTGTAAGTTCGGGTGAACTTTTGGGCACGTCTTTCGATGAAACGATAGAACTCCAATCGTACGCTATCCCCTGAACGAACGGGCGGCTTCGGCCGCCTTTTTTTATTGCGCAAATTTTACAACCAACTTTTCATCTTTATAGTATGAACGCGCCGAAAACGGGACATCTCCTCTTTGTATCCCATGGATGCGCGCCAGCAAGACCGGCAAATCTTCCACAACCGGTAACGCCCCCAACGCTTCAAACGGGACCCATTCGGCTGCTCCCTCTTCAGAGGCTTTTGGCTCACCCTCCGCACACTCCCCGCTAAACACATACAGACAGATTCCCGGATTCTGACCGCTATCCACGATCACGGTGCCGCACAGCCATAAATCAGCTTCGAGCCCGGCCTCCTCCATCAATTCCCGCTGTGCAGCTGACAGGATGTCTTCACCCCGTTCCACATGCCCACCGAGACCGTTGTATTTTTCCGCCCATAGGCGCTTGGTCGGCGCGCCTTTCAGCAGCAGATACGAATCACCGCGCCGGACGAAAATCGCCGTGCGCGGGATAAGCATGTAACGCTCAAGGTTAATCCCCTGATCTGAGATTGGCATAAAGGCTCCTGGATAATTTTCGTCATTATACCGTCGCAATTCCCCTCTTGCCCTTTTTCCATTTTTCCCCTACACTGATGCCAATAGAAAGGGTATCCTGTCTCTCAACGATCTATGCAATTGGAAAGGATCTGGAATGAAAAACAAAGAGTTCAGCAAAACAATTTGGACTTCAATATTAATTTCCATTTTTAGTTTTATTGCATTAATATTTCTTTCCAGTTTCTGGAAAGATAACACACTTGAATCGATATCAACAGCCGTTGCTGCAGCAGCAGTATTCGGGGCTGCGTACATCGCATACCAAGAACTACAAGAGGTAGCAAATACCCGCTATATGGACATTGCTGATCGCTTATTCGGAGAACTTAACTCGCCTGAAAACGTTGAAGCCCGCAGGCACATCTTCCAGAACCTGAAGGATGACCCAGAGCAAGGTTTGAAACGATTGAAAGGCGCTGATCAAGATGCGATGAAAAAAGTGCTCAACTCGCTCGACCGAGTAGCTTTCCTGACGCGGGCAGGTTGGATCTCCGATGACCTTATCATGCCCTGGATGCATCCTATGATCGCAAAATCCTGGGAAAAACTGGAACCGTATGTGATGTATGAACGCGAACGTCGTAATGAACCCTATTACTACGAACATGCCGGAGATCTGGCCGAACGCTGTAGGCGATGGCGCGCCAAACACCTGGCAGAAACTGACACGAAATGGGTGGAGAACGCCTTGTAAATTCACTAAAATTACAAAGGACTTATGCTGTTCGCAATAAAAAAGACCTCGGAGATTCATAAAATCTCCGAGGTCTTTTCACTAGGTCTTACGCAGCCCTGTTCATGTAACTTTGTGCAATATTTACACCACCGTAATGCTCTCGTCCAAATATACATCCTGGATGGTATTCAGCAATTTTATGCCTTCCGCCATCGGACGTTGGAAAGCCTTGCGCCCTGAAATCAGACCCGTTCCACCAGCGCGTTTGTTGATCACGGCAGTTGCTGCCGCATCAGCAAAATCATTGTCTCCAGAAGCGCCGCCACTGTTTATCAGGCCGACTCTTCCCATGTAACAATTCGCCACCTGGTAGCGGCTCAGGTCGATCGGGTGGTCGCTGGTCAGTTCACTGTAGATGCGCTTATCTAGTTTGCCATACGAAACACTTTCCGTGTTCAAAGCGATGAACCCACCGTTGTTCTCAGGTAACTTCTGTTTGACAATGTCCGCCTGGATGGTGACTCCAAGGTGGTTAGCCTGCCCGGTGAGATCAGCAGAGACATGATAATCCTTGTCCAGTTTGAAGGCTGAATTTCGCAAGTAACACCATAAGACAGTTGCCATACCAAGTTCATGGGCAAGCGCAAAAGCCTGCGCGATCTCGATGATTTCGCGGTGTGAATCTTCTGAACCGAAGTAGATGGTCGCACCGATAGCCGCCGCTCCCATATCGTATGCCTGTCTGACGGTGCCGAATAAAATCTGCTCGTAAGTATTTGGATGCGTCAATAGTTCATTGTGATTGATCTTCACCAAAAACGGGATTTTGTGGGCATACCTACGGGAAACCATCCCTAACACGCCAAAGGTGGATGCAACAGCATTACAGCCGCCCTCAATAGCCAGCTTGACGATGTTCTCAGGATCAAAATAATCAGGGTTTTTGGCAAAGCTCGCGCCGCCCGAATGCTCGATGCCCTGGTCCACTGGTAAAATGGATAAATATCCCGTACCGGCTAACCGTCCATGGTTGTATAACCGGGACAGGCTGCCCAGAACGCGGTTATTCCTGTCAGACTGACTGAAAATACGATCCAGGTAGTCAGGACCGGGCAAATGCAAACGTTCCCTCGAAATTTTGGGTGAATCAAATCCAAGCAGAGATTCTGATTTCTCGCCTAGTAAAGACTGAATATCGGTTGTCATTGTAGCTCTCCTGAAAATATTTTGTTTTCTTGATTATAACCACAAACTCAGGCTATAATGAGCGCAGAACGAGGGTTCTCTAGGACCTGCCGCGAAAAGGTCCGGAATTGGGGATGCGAGCGAGCGTACGCCTGCTCTCACCCCCAAAAACCGGGTATCTATCATGGAAATTTCCAGGAGCTAGAACGAGGCCAAAACACGGATTTTCCGTATATGGAAGCAGGAGGCATACATGAGTAATTTATTTGACAAAGTAAGCGGCCAGATGGACGTGTTTAAAAAACTGGCCTCGCATATTCCCGGTTTTAGCGGCTACGTCGAGCGCCAGAACCGCCGCGCGGCAGACAAGTTATTGCGCCAATCGGTAGCAGACCGCTTCCAAGAACTGTGGAAGCGTACCTCGAACATCCAGACCGATATGGTCAATGAAGGCATGATCGAATTGATGGATGATATGGAACAGGCCGCCATCCAACTGCGCACCTTCGCCGACAAAATCCGCACAGCAACCTACGGATACAGCGGCTTTTTCGACGCCGTCAAAATCAACGAGACAGAACTGACACAACTCTACCAGTTCGACCTGGCTTTCTTCGAGGTAGCCGAGCAAATCGGTCGTGCGTTGGACAATGTCGAAGCCAGCATGGGAGAAGAGGAAGGTTTGAAAACCGCCATCCGCAATCTGACCAGCCTGACACGCGAAGCTGTTAACACCTTCAATCGCCGCTATGAGATGATCAACGGCGGTGGTCAATAATCAAATCATTAGTATGTCATTGCGAGCGCCTTTCCCTGGCACCCTCCGCCAGGGCAGGTGTGCGAAGCAATCTCCTCGCGGTCACGGGAGATTGCTTCGACAGAAGAACACTGTCTCGCAGCCCCGCCTTAGGGTGGCGGGGCAATGACACCTAAACATAAAAAGGAAGGCCTATGTGGCATGAGTATTACAATGCAGCCACCACAGACGAGGCAATCCGCCTGCTGGGCGAAAAGGGGAAAAGCGCCCGCATCGTTGCCGGTGGCACCGACCTGATCCTGGAACTCGAGCGTGGTGTGCGCCGAGGCATCCACACGCTGATCGACATCACCCGTATCCCCGGCCTCGACCGGATCACCCTGGACGAGGATGGCGTGATTCACCTGGGGCCGATGGTCACGCACAACCATTGCGCGGCCTCCAAGCTCATCCGCGAGCGTGCCTTTCCGCTGGCGCGCGCTTCGTGGGAAGTGGGCGCGCCGCAGATCCGCAACCGCTC
Organism: Anaerolineales bacterium; assembly: GCA_049687655.1. Lineage (GTDB taxonomy): Bacteria > Chloroflexota > Anaerolineae > Anaerolineales > Villigracilaceae > JAABUE01. The sequence continues at coordinate 5,337 of JBAVJG010000225.1, forward strand.
TACGGTAGCGGGCAATCTCATCACCGCTTCACCTGCCAACGATACGATTACACCCCTGATGGCGCAGGGTGCCTGGATAATGCTGGCATCGATGCGCGGCGAGCGCAAAGTGATGCTGCAGGATTTCTACACCGGTGTGCGCAAGACCGTTATGGAGCCGGACGAAATCCTGGTGGACATCGCTTTCCCGGCCCTGAAGAAGAACCAGCGCGGGACGTTCATCAAGCTGGCGCTGCGACGCGCGCAGGCTATCTCCGTGATCAATGTCGCGGTCATCCTGAGCCTCGAAGCTGCCACCGTTGAATCAGCATCCATCACGCTGGGAGCTGTTGCCCCTACTATCATCCACGCTGAGGGTGCGGAGAAGTATTTATCTGGACAAGAACTGACCGAGGAAGTCATCAGCGAAGCCGCTCGTCTTGCAATGGAAGCCGCAACCCCGATCGACGACATCCGCAGTTCAGCAGCTTACCGGCGCAAGATGGTGCGTGTCTGTACGGCGCGTGGGTTACGCTCACTGCTCAAGGGTGAGGAGCAGGCTGCAGTGCCGGCTGAACCGGTGGTTCTATGGGGAAAGGAACCGGTTACGAGTGGACAACTGTCGGTATCCAGTTTTCCGGAAAGACCAATCGAAACCACGATCAATGGTAAAAAATACACTTTCACCAGCGGATACGATAAAACCCTGCTGCGCCTGCTGCGCGAAGAAGGGGAACTGACCGGCACCAAGGAAGGTTGCGCTGAGGGTGAATGTGGAGCCTGCACGGTCTTCCTGGATGGCAAGGCAGTAATGGCCTGCCTTGTGCCCGCTCCACGAGCGCACGGCGCTGAAATTGTGACCGTGGAGGGCCTCGCCAATAACGACCAGCTCCACCCGGTGCAGCAAGCCTTCATCGATGATGGCGCCGTCCAATGCGGATATTGCACCCCTGGCTTCCTGATGTCGGGTGCCAAGTTGCTGGAGGAACGTTCGCATCCCACCCGCAATGAAATCGAGCAGGCCATCACCGGTAATCTGTGCCGCTGCACGGGTTACTATAAAATCGTCAAGGCGATTGAAGACGCCAGCAAACTCAAAGCATAGACTGGAGTATCAGTATGGGAAGATATCGAGAAACCGTAAGGCAAGTTGATCCAAGGGCAGCCGGGCCACCCCCCATCTGGCGTGGTATCGGATGCTTGTTGATCTTCCTCGTGCCGATCGTATCCTATGCCGCCGCTGATGTTACGATGCCGTTCTTCCTGGATCGAGGCTGGGTTCCACAAGAATTATTGTTTACACCACAGACACCGGATTGGCTACGGATTATGCCAGTGCTTGCACAATTCTTCCGATTCCTATTTGGAAGATACGCCAGTCTCGCAACCCTGGGACTCACGTTCATCTACATCATCTTAATCGCCGGGGTCCTTTCCGTTATCTATGCATACATGTACCGCATGGCCGCTCCCTCGCGATACGGCTCGATGGACGCTCCGCCACCGAAAATCAAAATTAAAAAATACAAACGCTAAAACCATATGACCACAAAAATTGTCGGCCACTCTCTACCTCGAATCGATGCCCTTGGCAAGGTGACAGGCGAAACGCCCTATTCAGGCGACCTGTCTATGCCGGGCATGTTGCATATGAAAATCCTGTTTGCCGGGCGTCCGCATGCGCGCGTCAAACACATCGACACTGCCCGGGCCCAGGCGGCCTCGGGCGTCATCGCGATCTACACCGCAAAAGACATCCCGGTCAACGAATATGGCCTGCAATGGCAGGACCAGCCCGTGTTGTGCGGGCCGGGCTCATCCAAGCAAGGCGGGGATGTGGTGCGCTTTGTAGGCGACCAGATAGCCGCCATCGTTGCAGAGACAGAAGCTCAGGCAGCAGCCGCGCGCGACCTGATCGAAGTTGAATACGAAGACCTGCCCGCCGTATTAGATGCGGAAGCCGCCATGCAGTCCGATGCTCCGCGGGTGCACGAAGAGATCGGTGATTCCAACATTTGCGTTCACTACAAAATCCGCAAAGGCGACATCATGGCCGGGTTCGAGCAGGCGGATGTGATCGTCGAGGGCAAGTACCGCACGCCCGTCCAGGAACATGCCTATCTACAACCTGAAGCCGGCCTGGCTTACATGGACGAGGACGGGTATATCACCGTCAAGGTCGGCGGACAATGGACACACGTTGACCGCGAACAGATTGCGCACGCGCTCGGCCTGCCGGATGAAGCTGTGCGCATTGTCTATCCTGCTATCGGCGGCGCTTTTGGCGGGCGTGAAGATATGTCCGTGCAAATTGTGCTGGCACTGGCAACCCAGGAACTGGGACGTCCGGTGCGTATCATCTGGAGCCGCCAGGAGTCCATCATCGGGCACGGCAAACGACACGCCTCCGTGTTGCGTGCAAAATGGGGCGCGACCAAGGATGGGGTGCTGGTCGCTGCCGAGATAGAGATGATCGGAGATGGCGGCGCATACATGTACACCACCAACAAGGTGCTGGGGAATTCCGCCATTACTTCTACCGGCCCCTATTTCATCCCCAACATTAAAACAGACATCTACGGCGTGTACACCAACAACCTGCCTGGCGCGGCCTTTCGCGGCTTTGGCGCGCCACAGGCGTTATACATGGCTGAATTGCAGATGGACAAACTGGCCGAGAAACTGGACATGGACCCGGTCGAGTTCCGTTTAAAGAACGCCCTGCGCGACGGACTCACACTCGGAGTTGGCACACCGGCCCCGGGCCCGGTTAGCGTCCCCGAAGTGATCCAGGCTGCAGCGGACAAATTCGACTGGCCGAATTACAAAAAGCGTACGGACGGCCATCTCGTCCGCGGACGTGGCTTCGCTGCCGGCTTCAAAAACGTCGGCTTCTCGTTCGGTTACCAGGAGAGCTGCTGGGCACGCGTGGAGTTACACGGCAAAGGCGAGATCGACCGGGTTGTGTTGCTGCATGCCAGCGCGGAAGTTGGTCAGGGAACCCATACTGTGATGGCACAGATGGCTGCTGAAGCCGTCGGCGTTCCCGCTGAGAAGGTCACCCTGGTGACATCTGATTCGGCCATTATGGGCAACCCCGGTTCCGTTTCCGCCTCGCGCATGACTTTCATGTCTGGCAATTCCATCCGTGGTGCTGCTGAAATCGCCCTGCAAAAATGGAAGGCCGAGGAACGTCCGGCGATTGGCGAGTTCAAATATTTAGCGCCTCCCACCACACCCTTTGACAAGGAGACCGGCCATTCCATGCCCAACTTCTCTTATGCGTACTCCGCTCAGGCTGCGGAAGTGGAAGTTGACACAGAGACCGGCCATGTACGCGTGCTGCGTATCGTCGCCGCCGATGACATCGGCAAAGCCATAAATCCCGACCTGGTGATAGGTCAAATCGAAGGCGGAGTTGTGCAGGCACAGGGCTACGCTATACTGGAGGATTACAAAACTAAAGATGGCCACGTATTAACCGACCAGCTCAGCACCTATCTCATCCCTACCATCTGGGACATCCCGGAAAAGGTGGACTCCGTTATGGTCGAATATCCTGACCCCAACGGTCCCTGGGGCGCGCGCGGAGTAGGTGAGATGCCTTTCCTGCCCACCGCAGCGGCTATCTCCGCGGCAGTCCACGATGCGACTGGTGTATGGTATGACGAGTTCCCACTCACCCCGGAACGCATCCTGCGCGGGTTGGGGAAGATTTAAGTTCAGCCACAGAGCTACAGAGACACGGAGAAAAACCACCTTCTCTGTGGCTTTTCTCATGCCCTGGACATTTCCCTATCTTGGTAAAACCGAAGAACTGAACGAGGCTGCCCGCGCTGGCGCTCCAGGTAGTTTTGTTCAGCTATCTGACGGCTGCTCGCACTACGAACTCGGCGGCCCGCCAGATGGACAACCTGTCGTCCTGGTGCATGGCTTCTCCGTCCCATATTTTATCTGGGATCCCACCTTCAGCTTTCTAACAGAATGCGGTTTCCGGGCGCTGCGCTATGACCTGTTCGGGCGTGGATACTCAGACAGGCCGCGAGTTC
>JBAVJG010000226.1:0-18316 GCA_049687655.1 Anaerolineales bacterium
CTGGAATCAACCAAAGCCGAGCACATGCTGTACGCAACCAGCATGAGTCTCGATGTGATCCTTGCATTGGTATTTGATGCAGAAACCCCCTTCAGCACTATCCGCAGCCAGGCTAATTCCTTGGCTCGCTCATTGGCGATTGCCAAAACGGGCCCGCTAGATTCACTGGAACGCAATCCTGCCCCGAAACGGGAGCAAACACAGGTCGAGCCCGAAACGGATGACTATGATGAATCCGATGAAGATCTGGAGATTCCGTCCATTTCCGATATTCTGAATGAAATCCCCCCGCCTGTGCCGCCAGAGCGCGTCCAGGATGATTCGCCCCACATGAGCGCCGATGAGTACGATGAGAGCGCAGAGCTCCAGAATACCGATTTTGATCTGGATCCATCTGCCGCTGTCACACGGCCATCCACGCCCTTGCCGAAGAAATCAAATCGTATTCCAAGCCAGGAAAGCTCTCCGGCTATTCGTTTGAGTGATTTGATACTGACTGAAGAATCGGTGGAACAGGATGAAGCGCCAGCAGATTTTCCAGATGAACTGGCCGCGACCATGCCCTCTAAGTCACAGCGTAGACGACCGGCGACTCCCATCCGGCAACCCGCTCCTGGTGAACTGGACGAGACCCGCCCGCACTCTATCACTGAAGTGGCTGGCAGGATGATCACCGAATCAGTTTCACCCGGCATGGCGCAATTGAACTATGCCTGCCTGTTGGTGCCGCGTTTTACGGCCCACTACATGACCGGCGACCTGGCTGACCGACTGTCTGAGTGGATGCCGAATATTTGCATCGCCTTTGGCTGGCGGCTAGAATTTTTAGCTGTGCGGCCAGATTATCTGCAATGGGTGGTCAATGTAGCGCCAAATACATCGCCCGGTTACCTGATGCGTATCATGCGCCAGCAAACTTCGGAAAAGATATTTAAAGAATTTCCGCGTTTGAAACGTGACAACCCGTCCGGTGATTTCTGGGCGCCGGGTTATCTCATTATGGGTGGTTTGCAGCCGCACCCGCCGCAATTGGTCAAAGACTACATCAGGCAGACCCGCCAACGTCAGGGTATTTCCCAGCCACACCGGCGGTAACCTGTAATAACTTCGTGGAAATTGCCGCAGAGAAGTGCGTCCCTCTGCGGTAAAATTTTATCTGTACACTGATTACTGAAAACTGGAATCAAAATGCCTCCTATCCTCTACCTGATTGACGGACATGCCCTAGCCTATCGCATGTATTTTGCACTGACCGCCGGTGGCAGCAATCAACGTTGGCAGACTTCCAAAGGTGAACCGACCGCGGGGACTTATGGCTTTGCCAGGGAGTTGATGCGTATTATGGAGCAGGAAAAGCCAGAATACATGGCGGTAGCCTTCGACACTGGCAAAACCTTCCGTCATGAAATGTTCTCCGAATATAAGGCCACGCGTGCCAAAATGCCCGAGGACCTGCGCCCGCAGATCGAACGCATCCGCGAGATGGTGGATATCTTCAACTTGCCGCGCCTGGAGATGGAGGGATACGAGGCCGATGACGTGCTTGGCTCGGTTGCCAGAGTGGCTGCCGAACAGGGGCTAGGAGTCAAGATCATCACCGGTGACCGTGACCTGCTGCAACTCGTGAACGAACGCACCGCCGTCTATGTGGCCGGGGACGACAAAACCTATGTTACGGACGAGGATGTGGCCAACAGCAAGTTCGGCATTCCGCCGCACCAAGTCATCGACTATAAGGCCATTGTAGGCGACAAATCCGACAATATTCCCGGCATCCTTGGTGTGGGCGAGAAAACTGCTCTAAGATTGTTGGAAAAATACGGCACGCTGGATGAAATCTACGCTCATTTAGGAGAAGTGGAAAAACGCTGGCGGACTAAATTGGAAGAGGGCAAGGAATCGGCCTACATGAGCCGCGACCTGGCGACCATCCACACGGACTTGCCGGTCAAGCTGGACCTCGAGCATGCTCGCGCTGACCAGTTCAACTCGGCGGCCCTGGAAGCGTTCTTCACGGAACTCGAGTTCCGTACACTGATCAAAAAAGTGGCGGAATTAAGCGGAGAAGCACCCGCCGCTGGGCATGCCGCCAAACCCGGCGGACAAATGTCGCTGTTTGGGGACGAAGCGCCAACCCTCTCTACGCCACAGTCCACTGTGGATATTAGCGTTCAAGTGGTAGACACGCCGAAGAAACTAGAGACACTTGCCGCCGAACTGAACAAAGCGGACGTCATTTCCTTTGACACTGAAACCACCTCCACCGATGAAATGCAAGCCGAGTTGGTTGGAATCTCGTTGTCCCTTCAAGAGGGGACCGGGTACTACATTCCCATCGGCCACAAGAACGGACAGAACTTGTCTGTCGAGCAAGTTGTTTCTGCTTTACGCGATCCGATGACAAATCCGAAGATCGGCAAGGTAGCGCATAACGCCAAGTACGACTACATCATGCTGGCGCGCTACGGACTCGCGGTCACACCGCTGACGTTCGATACCATGATCGCCGAGTTCGTGATCGACCCCGCCTCGCGCAATCTGGGCTTGAAAGCTCTGGCCTTCGTGCGTTTGGGCGAACAGATGACCGAGATCGAGGAGTTGATTGGCAAAGGCAAGAACCAGATTAGCATGGCCGAAATTGACGTGGATGTTGCTGCCGCTTACGCTGCCGCCGATGCAGAAATTACTTTGCGCCTGATGACAATCCTGCGTGAAGACCTGAAACGTGTGGGTGGCATGAAATTGATGGAAGAGATTGAGATGCCGCTCGTCACCATTTTGGCTGATATGGAAATGAGCGGTATTTTACTCGACCTGGATTTCTTCTCCACTATGTCGGAGGAGTTGCAAGGCCGCCTGAACGAAATCGTGAAGCAGGTTTATGACTCGGTCGGCAAGGAGTTCAATCTCAACTCCACCCAGCAGCTATCAGATGTGCTCTTCAATCGACTGCGGTTGGAACCGCCTGACCGCGGCAAGAAAACCGCCAGCGGGCATTATTCCACTTCCGCAGCGGTGCTGGAGAATTTACGCGGCAAGCACGAAGTGGTGGACTGGGTGCTGGAGCATCGTGAATTATCGAAGTTGAAATCCACTTATCTGGATGCGCTGCCGAACGCAGTCAACCCCATCACTGGCCGTGTACATACCTCCTACAGCCAGACCGGGGCGGTCACAGGGCGGCTCTCGTCATCGAACCCCAACCTGCAGAATATCCCCATCCGTACTGACCTTGGACGGCGCGTGCGCAATGGCTTTGTTGCCGGGCCAGGAAATGTCCTGCTTTCGGTGGACTACTCGCAGATCGAGTTGCGTATCGTGGCGCACATGGCCGAGGATGAGGGCATGTTGACAGCTTTCCGCCAGGGACAAGACATTCATGCTACGACAGCGGGAGCAATTTACTCGGTACCGTTGGATGCGGTGACGAAAGAGATGCGTCGTCATGCCAAGGCCATCAACTTCGGCCTGATCTACGGTATGTCCGCTTTTGGTCTCACCCGATCCACAGAACTAACGCTGGCCGAATCCCAGGATTTTGTCGAGGCCTATTTCCAGAAGTTTCCCGGTGTTAAAAAGTACCTGGACGGTATCCGTAAGATCGCCGCAGAACAAGGTTATGTGGAGACCCTGCTGGGACGGCGGCGTTACTTCCCGATGCTCAAAAACCCGACCAATGTCAACCTGAAGAATCGCGAGGAACGCGAAGCCATTAACGCGCCCATCCAGGGGACGGCTGCAGATATCATGAAGATTGCCATGCTGAAAATCCCAGAGGCCCTGCAAACGGGTGGGTTGAATGGTACGATGTTGTTGCAAGTACACGACGAGATCGTGCTGGAGTGTCCAGAGAAAGAATTGGATACTACCGCTCGTGTAGTACGAGAAACAATGGAAACAGCTTATCCATTGAGTATTCCGCTTCTAACAGAAGCACGCTGGGGCCCGAACTGGGGCGAGATGCAGGTAATGGATTAGTGTACAAAATCGTTGAAAAACCCCCTACGGGGGGCAGTCAAGGGTAAAATTGGAATACCATGCCCGGTAATGAAGAATTTTTCCAAAAAGCAATGAACCAGGGACACTCCTTTGCCTGGGATCAGGATTGGAGGAAGGCTGCCAGTTCCTATCGTAAGGCGCTGGAGGAAATCCCGGACAGCCCGAAAGCGTTAAGCAGCCTGGGGTTGGCGCTTTTGCAGTCCCAGCAATTCGACGAGGCGCTGCAGATCTATCAACGGGTTGCCCAGATTTCCCCTACGGATCCGGTTCCCTTTGAGCGCATCGCGCAATTATCGGAGCGTCTTGGCCAACTCAAACAAGCAGGTGACGCGGCCATGAAAGCCGCCGAATTGTATCTGACAAATCGCGATGTGGAGAAGGCCATTGAGAACTGGGGGCATGTCACCATGCTCAACCCGGAACACATTATGGCCCGCTCACGCCTGGCGTTGACACATGAAAAGCTCGGTCACAATCCACAGGCTGTGACTGAATACTTGGCCGTTGCCAGCCTCTTGCAACGCGGGGGTAACCTGGAAAAAGCCACCGAGCTGGTCAAAAAAGCTATGAGAATGGTGCCGTCCAGCGCTGAAGCCAAACAGGCGCAGTCGTTATTACGTGCCGGGCAATTGCTTCCCAAACCGATGCGACCGCGGGGAGGCACTGCCCCCCTGATGATGTCACAGGTTAAACAACTCAATCCGCCCACGGCCCCTGTCACTTCTTCCATGAATCCGATAGCTGAGGCACGCCAAACTGCGCTTACTACACTGGCGGAGGTCCTCTTCGATTACTCCGATGAAAGTCCCAGTGCGCAAACGCGACGAGGTCTTTCAGCCATCGTCAGAGGCACAGGGCAGCTATCCTTGCACCAGGCCGAGCAGACCAAAATCGTCTTGCACCTGGGTCAGGCCATCGATGCACAGACCAAAGACCAGGAGTCTCTGGCTGCGGATGAGTTGGAAGGCGCGTTGGAAGCAGGCTTCGATCATCCCGCACTGTATTTCAGTCTGGGACTGCTACGCTCGAAAACAGAACGCACAGAAAGCGCTCTACGCTATTTGGGACATGCCGTCAAACACGTTGATTTTGCCCTGGGCGCCCGTCTGCTGATGGGCAAGCTGCTTAACAGTATGGGGCGTACAAACGAAGCCTCTGTGGAATATCTGGAGGCCCTCAAACTGGCCGACTCGATGATCGTCCCAGAAGAATATGCCGATGAAATCCGTCAGCTTTACGAACCGCTCACCGAAGCCCAGGCTGCCGATACAGATGAAACCAATCAGTTGCGTTTGTGCAAAAACGTGCAGGAATTGTTGGTGCGCGACGATTGGAAAAATTACCTGCTCAAGGCGCGGGAGCAATTGCCCAAAACACAGGAAGGCGATACCCCGCTCCCTATAGCTGAACTCATTATCCAGGCGCAGAGCAGCCAGGTGCTGGACGCAATCAGTAAGGTCAATCAACTCGCCCGCCAGGGACGGTTGCGCTCGGCAATGGAAGAAGCGTTCCATGCCCTGCAAACCGCTCCAACGTACCTGCCGCTTCACAGCCTGATCGGCGATCTGCTTGTCCTTGAAGGGCATACGAAGGAAGCGATGGCCAAATACACTGTAATTGCCACAGCCTATAGCGTCCGTGGCGAATCGCATCAGGCTACCAAGGTGCTGCGCCGGGTGACCGAACTTGCCCCTATGGATCTGAATGCGCGCACACGCTTGATCGATCAGCTTATCGCGCGCGGCGAAGTGGATGATGCCATCAACGAATATCTCGAGGTAGCTGATATCTACTATCGCCTGGCCGAACTTGACATGGCCCGTAAAACATACACCAACGCTCTGCGGGTTGTGCAGCAGTCCAATGCCGACCGCAGTTGGAATGTCCATATTTTGCAACGGATGGCCGACATCGATATGCAGCGCCTGGATTGGAGACAGGCTGTGCGTGTCTTCGAGCAAATTCGCACGTTGCGCCCTGACAACGAGAGCGTGCGCAAGAATCTAGTCGATCTTAACTTACGCCTGGCGCAACAGCCGCAGGCAATCGCTGAATTGGAAAACTATCTTTCTTATCTGGAGACAAACGGGAAGAGCAATCAAGGGATTCCCTTCCTCGAAGAACTTGTCGAAGAAAATGAAGACAGGATCATTCTGCGTCGTGCGCTGGCAGAGCAATACAAGCGAGCCGGGCAAACCGAAGCTGCTATAGCGCAACTGGACGCCATCGGTGAAAACCTGGTTAAGCAGGGGAAGAACGAGGAAGCAGCCAATACCATCCAACAAATTTTGTTGATGAACCCGCCCAATGCTGAAGATTATCGAAGATTATTGAGTCAACTATAATCCGTAAGGAATTATGCAATTGAATGGAAGCCCGAAAATAAGGGACGACGGGCGCGCCCGTCGTGCCTTATTTTCGGTAACTTTTCGCGAACTGTATAGCTACCAGTTAAAGCATTCCCCGCACCCAGGCGGGGATTTTCATTTCACTCCCCTCCACAGTACCACCAAATACCCTCCTTTGGCAGCATGTGTGCTTGAAGGCTTTCTGCTAACATGGCTTTAGCCAAAAAGTATTTACTGGAGGTGTAGTATGGTCAATCATTTTAACGAAAAAAATCGGCGTGATCTTGGCATCGTCTGGCTGATAGCTGGAGCGATTTTTCTCTTTAGTGGTTTTTCCGGGGGAATCATATTCCTTTTACTTGGTATTGTCTGGTTAGCCTCATCGGATGGAAGAGGTTTGGCGCTCTTTCGCGACAAACCGGACGACATGCGTACACTTCTCAAAGGAGCAACTATCGGGTTATTGGTGTTGGCCTTAGTTATCTTGGTAGCAAACGCCATCCCGTAAGAGTTATTTACAATTTGCTATAAGCTCTCTAACAAAAAATCAACTTTTCACCTTCGATTTTCTTACGTTCTCTGGATAAGATAGGGATAATTCAGTAACTAATAAAAGGAGAACGAACATGACCTTCTACATCCAACCTTACCCGTATCGTCGTATGTCCCGCCGCATGGCCGCTATGAACGGTGGTTCCAGCCGCGAGCACCTTCTGAATGTGAACGTACGTGACGAAGAGGACACCTTCGTATTGAGCGCCCTGGTCCCTGGCTTAACAGCCGATGACCTGAACATCCAGGTGCTTGAGGATGTTGTCCGCATCGAGGGCGAGTTCAACGCTAATGAGGAAGACTATCTGCTGCGTGAACTGCCCAACGGCTCCTTCCGCCGCGCACTGCGCATGCCAACCGAGATCGACGCAGACAAGGTGGAAGCTAAAATCACAGACGGTGTGCTGACCCTGCGCCTGCCAAAGGCCGAATCAGCCCGCCCCAAGAAAATCAAGATCACTGCTAAATAATAGACTATTCTCTCCTCTAAAAACAGGGGCACAGCCAAGCTGTGCCCCTGTTTGCGTTATATGAGGCCTCGATCATGATTTGCATTCCCTATATCGATATCGAGGCGCAATTCGTGACCGTGAAGGGTATAATCGGCTAAATTAACAATTGGAGAATCTCTTGCAACGAACACTCACTTTTACATTACTGAGCCTGATCTTAATCGCCATTCTGGTCGCCTGTGGTCAGAGCGCGCCGGATGCTACGCCAACTCCGATACCGACTGACACGTTTATCCCAACAGCGACATTCACGGCCACTCCCTCCACACCATTGGCCATCCTTGTCATGCCGTCGGATCTGGACCCGGCCATATACGACCTTTACCAGACCACAGTTTATGATCTGGCGCAGCAGGCCGGATTCCGCTTCCAGGTGCGCAACACTCTGACCGAACTGGACCTTGAGCCTGGCTTGCGCGTGGTGATCGCTCTGCCGCCTGACCCGGGTCCCGGTATTGCCACGCTGGCTGCTGCCGCGCCGCAAGCGCAGTTCCTGGCGATCAATATCCCCGACGTGACGGCTGGTGGGAATATAAGCGTGCTGGCGAACAACGTCCAGACCGATATTGTCGCCTTCATGGCTGGTTACGTTGGCGCAATGATCACAGACGATTATCGTATTGGCATGATCTATCCCGATGGCAACGCTGATGCGCTCAATGCTTTAGATGCTTTTACAAACGGCAAAACCTATTATTGCGGTACCTGCCGTCCTTTTTACTTTCTACCTTACGATTTTCCCCAATCTATTCCGATCCCCGATACCGAACCCCCCGAAAACTACGGCGGCTATGCTGTCTATCTTATCCAACAGCGTGAAGTAGATTTCATTTTCGTATATCCTGAAATCGCAACTACAGAATTGCTAGACTATATTGGCTCAGCCGGCGCTGTGCAAGTGGGGAGAAGTCCGGAAGGTGGTATCCCACTCTACTGGGCTGCCAGTCTGAGCCCGGATGTCATTGGGGCGATACAGGCGGCCTGGCCAAATCTGGTTGCCGGCCAGGGCGGGCAGGCAGTGCAATCCCCGCTTGGGCTGAAGGATGTGGATCCGGACCTGCTCAGTCCGGCAAAGCAGGCTGAAGCCGAACAGGTTCTGGCGGATCTGTTGGCCGGACGCATATCCCCCCACAGTATTCCCTAATAAAAAAACCTCCCGCCGGTGCAAGCGGGAGATTTCTATTCGGTATCCTTTATTGGAACTGCATTATGTTATTTATTTTACATTTGAGTATACACATGTGACAGGTTTGCATCGAACCCGAGCCAGCGTCTTCTCAAGAGCCATGATACGGCTTTAATCACCAGGAACGCCGGGCTGATAGGTTTGAGCACACACTCATCCACACCGATATCGTAAATGTCATTCAATTTAATCCCATGATAGTCCGGGATAAGCAATATTATTGGCCCCGAAGCAACAGATCTTAGTTTCGAACAAAATGCAAGGCGCTTTTCATGTGTAAGCTCAATATCCACTACATTCAAGACCGGGTCGACTACCCTACAGGTCTGGAAAGCATTTTCCGGCATCTCACGAACAGTGGTGAAGCCTTTTTCCTGGAATGTAGTTTCCCATAACCCAGAAGCATCATTCTGATCTAAAATGAGCAAAACAACCTGCACAGTTGTAGGGGAGATGGTTTGTCCAGATGCAAGCATTATCTTATCCAATTCGATTGAGTTCCATTTATTCGGAGCCTAGGCAATTGCACAGGAGAAGCCCGGAAATAAGGGGGGCGAGCTGCAGCTCGCCCCCCTTATTTCCGGGCTTCTCCTGTGCAATTGCCTAGGCTCCGAATAAATGGAACTCAATCGAATTGGATAAGATAATGCTTGCATCTGGACAAACCATCTCCCCTACAACTGTGCAGGTTGTTTTGCTCATTTTAGATCAGAATGATGCTTCTGGGTTATGGGAAACTACATTCCAGGAAAAAGGCTTCACCACTGTTCGTGAGATGCCGGAAAATGCTTTCCAGACCTGTAGGGTAGTCGACCCGGTCTTGAATGTAGTGGATATTGAGCTTACACATGAAAAGCGCCTTGCATTTTGTTCGAAACTAAGATCTGTTGCTTCGGGGCCAATAATATTGCTTATCCCGGACTATCATGGGATTAAATTGAATGACATTTACGATATCGGTGTGGATGAGTGTGTGCTCAAACCTATCAGCCCGGCGTTCCTGGTGATTAAAGCCGTATCATGGCTCTTGAGAAGACGCTGGCTCGGGTTCGATGCAAACCTGTCACATGTGTATACTCAAATGTAAAATAAATAACATAATGCAGTTCCAATAAAGGATACCGAATAGAAATCTCCCGCTTGCACCGGCGGGAGGTTTTTTTATTAGGGAATACTGTGGGGGGATATGCGTCCGGCCAACAGATCCGCCAGAACCTGTTCGGCTTCAGCCTGCTTTGCCGGACTGAGCAGGTCCGGATCCACATCCTTCAGCCCAAGCGGGGATTGCACTGCCTGCCCGCCCTGGCCGGCAACCAGATTTGGCCAGGCCGCCTGTATCGCCCCAATGACATCCGGGCTCAGACTGGCAGCCCAGTAGAGTGGGATACCACCTTCCGGACTTCTCCCCACTTGCACAGCGCCGGCTGAGCCAATATAGTCTAGCAATTCTGTAGTTGCGATTTCAGGATATACGAAAATGAAATCTACTTCACGCTGTTGGATAAGATAGACAGCATAGCCGCCGTAGTTTTCGGGGGGTTCGGTATCGGGGATCGGAATAGATTGGGGAAAATCGTAAGGTAGAAAGTAAAAAGGACGGCAGGTACCGCAATAATAGGTTTTGCCGTTTGTAAAAGCATCTAAAGCATTGAGCGCATCAGCGTTGCCATCGGGATAGATCATGCCAATACGATAATCGTCTGTGATCATTGCGCCAACGTAACCAGCCATGAAGGCGACAATATCGGTCTGGACGTTGTTCGCCAGCACGCTTATATTCCCACCAGCCGTCACGTCGGGGATATTGATCGCCAGGAACTGCGCTTGCGGCGCGGCAGCAGCCAGCGTGGCAATACCGGGACCCGGGTCAGGCGGCAGAGCGATCACCACGCGCAAGCCAGGCTCAAGGTCCAGTTCGGTCAGAGTGTTGCGCACCTGGAAGCGGAATCCGGCCTGCTGCGCCAGATCATAAACTGTGGTCTGGTAAAGGTCGTATATGGCCGGGTCCAGATCCGACGGCATGACAAGGATGGCCAATGGTGTGGAGGGAGTGGCCGTGAATGTCGCTGTTGGGATAAACGTGTCAGTCGGTATCGGAGTTGGCGTAGCATCCGGCGCGCTCTGACCACAGGCGACCAGAATGGCGATTAAGATCAGGCTCAGTAATGTAAAAGTGAGTGTTCGTTGCAAGAGATTCTCCAATTGTTAATTTAGCCGATTATACCCTTCACGGTCACGAATTGCGCCTCGATATCGATATAGGGAATGCAAATCATGATCGAGGCCTCATATAACGCAAACAGGGGCACAGCTTGGCTGTGCCCCTGTTTTTAGAGGAGAGAATAGTCTATTATTTAGCAGTGATCTTGATTTTCTTGGGGCGGGCTGATTCGGCCTTTGGCAGGCGCAGGGTCAGCACACCGTCTGTGATTTTAGCTTCCACCTTGTCTGCGTCGATCTCGGTTGGCATGCGCAGTGCGCGGCGGAAGGAGCCGTTGGGCAGTTCACGCAGCAGATAGTCTTCCTCATTAGCGTTGAACTCGCCCTCGATGCGGACAACATCCTCAAGCACCTGGATGTTCAGGTCATCGGCTGTTAAGCCAGGGACCAGGGCGCTCAATACGAAGGTGTCCTCTTCGTCACGTACGTTCACATTCAGAAGGTGCTCGCGGCTGGAACCACCGTTCATAGCGGCCATGCGGCGGGACATACGACGATACGGGTAAGGTTGGATGTAGAAGGTCATGTTCGTTCTCCTTTTATTAGTTACTGAATTATCCCTATCTTATCCAGAGAACGTAAGAAAATCGAAGGTGAAAAGTTGATTTTTTGTTAGAGAGCTTATAGCAAATTGTAAATAACTCTTACGGGATGGCGTTTGCTACCAAGATAACTAAGGCCAACACCAATAACCCGATAGTTGCTCCTTTGAGAAGTGTACGCATGTCGTCCGGTTTGTCGCGAAAGAGCGCCAAACCTCTTCCATCCGATGAGGCTAACCAGACAATACCAAGTAAAAGGAATATGATTCCCCCGGAAAAACCACTAAAGAGAAAAATCGCTCCAGCTATCAGCCAGACGATGCCAAGATCACGCCGATTTTTTTCGTTAAAATGATTGACCATACTACACCTCCAGTAAATACTTTTTGGCTAAAGCCATGTTAGCAGAAAGCCTTCAAGCACACATGCTGCCAAAGGAGGGTATTTGGTGGTACTGTGGAGGGGAGTGAAATGAAAATCCCCGCCTGGGTGCGGGGAATGCTTTAACTGGTAGCTATACAGTTCGCGAAAAGTTACCGAAAATAAGGCACGACGGGCGCGCCCGTCGTCCCTTATTTTCGGGCTTCCATTCAATTGCATAATTCCTTACGGATTATAGTTGACTCAATAATCTTCGATAATCTTCAGCATTGGGCGGGTTCATCAACAAAATTTGTTGGATGGTATTGGCTGCTTCCTCGTTCTTCCCCTGCTTAACCAGGTTTTCACCGATGGCGTCCAGTTGCGCTATAGCAGCTTCGGTTTGCCCGGCTCGCTTGTATTGCTCTGCCAGCGCACGACGCAGAATGATCCTGTCTTCATTTTCTTCGACAAGTTCTTCGAGGAAGGGAATCCCTTGATTGCTCTTCCCGTTTGTCTCCAGATAAGAAAGATAGTTTTCCAATTCAGCGATTGCCTGCGGCTGTTGCGCCAGGCGTAAGTTAAGATCGACTAGATTCTTGCGCACGCTCTCGTTGTCAGGGCGCAACGTGCGAATTTGCTCGAAGACACGCACAGCCTGTCTCCAATCCAGGCGCTGCATATCGATGTCGGCCATCCGTTGCAAAATATGGACATTCCAACTGCGGTCGGCATTGGACTGCTGCACAACCCGCAGAGCGTTGGTGTATGTTTTACGGGCCATGTCAAGTTCGGCCAGGCGATAGTAGATATCAGCTACCTCGAGATATTCGTTGATGGCATCATCCACTTCGCCGCGCGCGATAAGCTGATCGATCAAGCGTGTGCGCGCATTCAGATCCATAGGGGCAAGTTCGGTCACCCGGCGCAGCACCTTGGTAGCCTGATGCGATTCGCCACGGACGCTATAGGCTGTGGCAATTACAGTGTATTTGGCCATCGCTTCCTTCGTATGCCCTTCAAGGACAAGCAGATCGCCGATCAGGCTGTGAAGCGGCAGGTACGTTGGAGCGGTTTGCAGGGCATGGAACGCTTCTTCCATTGCCGAGCGCAACCGTCCCTGGCGGGCGAGTTGATTGACCTTACTGATTGCGTCCAGCACCTGGCTGCTCTGCGCCTGGATAATGAGTTCAGCTATAGGGAGCGGGGTATCGCCTTCCTGTGTTTTGGGCAATTGCTCCCGCGCCTTGAGCAGGTAATTTTTCCAATCGTCGCGCACCAACAATTCCTGCACGTTTTTGCACAAACGCAACTGATTGGTTTCATCTGTATCGGCAGCCTGGGCTTCGGTGAGCGGTTCGTAAAGCTGACGGATTTCATCGGCATATTCTTCTGGGACGATCATCGAGTCGGCCAGTTTGAGGGCCTCCAGATATTCCACAGAGGCTTCGTTTGTACGCCCCATACTGTTAAGCAGCTTGCCCATCAGCAGACGGGCGCCCAGGGCAAAATCAACGTGTTTGACGGCATGTCCCAAATAGCGTAGAGCGCTTTCTGTGCGTTCTGTTTTCGAGCGTAGCAGTCCCAGACTGAAATACAGTGCGGGATGATCGAAGCCTGCTTCCAACGCGCCTTCCAACTCATCCGCAGCCAGAGACTCCTGGTCTTTGGTCTGTGCATCGATGGCCTGACCCAGGTGCAAGACGATTTTGGTCTGCTCGGCCTGGTGCAAGGATAGCTGCCCTGTGCCTCTGACGATGGCTGAAAGACCTCGTCGCGTTTGCGCACTGGGACTTTCATCGGAGTAATCGAAGAGGACCTCCGCCAGTGTAGTAAGCGCAGTTTGGCGTGCCTCAGCTATCGGATTCATGGAAGAAGTGACAGGGGCCGTGGGCGGATTGAGTTGTTTAACCTGTGACATCATCAGGGGGGCAGTGCCTCCCCGCGGTCGCATCGGTTTGGGAAGCAATTGCCCGGCACGTAATAACGACTGCGCCTGTTTGGCTTCAGCGCTGGACGGCACCATTCTCATAGCTTTTTTGACCAGCTCGGTGGCTTTTTCCAGGTTACCCCCGCGTTGCAAGAGGCTGGCAACGGCCAAGTATTCAGTCACAGCCTGTGGATTGTGACCGAGCTTTTCATGTGTCAACGCCAGGCGTGAGCGGGCCATAATGTGTTCCGGGTTGAGCATGGTGACATGCCCCCAGTTCTCAATGGCCTTCTCCACATCGCGATTTGTCAGATACAATTCGGCGGCTTTCATGGCCGCGTCACCTGCTTGTTTGAGTTGGCCAAGACGCTCCGATAATTGCGCGATGCGCTCAAAGGGAACCGGATCCGTAGGGGAAATCTGGGCAACCCGTTGATAGATCTGCAGCGCCTCGTCGAATTGCTGGGACTGCAAAAGCGCCAACCCCAGGCTGCTTAACGCTTTCGGGCTGTCCGGGATTTCCTCCAGCGCCTTACGATAGGAACTGGCAGCCTTCCTCCAATCCTGATCCCAGGCAAAGGAGTGTCCCTGGTTCATTGCTTTTTGGAAAAATTCTTCATTACCGGGCATGGTATTCCAATTTTACCCTTGACTGCCCCCCGTAGGGGGTTTTTCAACGATTTTGTACACTAATCCATTACCTGCATCTCGCCCCAGTTCGGGCCCCAGCGTGCTTCTGTTAGAAGCGGAATACTCAATGGATAAGCTGTTTCCATTGTTTCTCGTACTACACGAGCGGTAGTATCCAATTCTTTCTCTGGACACTCCAGCACGATCTCGTCGTGTACTTGCAACAACATCGTACCATTCAACCCACCCGTTTGCAGGGCCTCTGGGATTTTCAGCATGGCAATCTTCATGATATCTGCAGCCGTCCCCTGGATGGGCGCGTTAATGGCTTCGCGTTCCTCGCGATTCTTCAGGTTGACATTGGTCGGGTTTTTGAGCATCGGGAAGTAACGCCGCCGTCCCAGCAGGGTCTCCACATAACCTTGTTCTGCGGCGATCTTACGGATACCGTCCAGGTACTTTTTAACACCGGGAAACTTCTGGAAATAGGCCTCGACAAAATCCTGGGATTCGGCCAGCGTTAGTTCTGTGGATCGGGTGAGACCAAAAGCGGACATACCGTAGATCAGGCCGAAGTTGATGGCCTTGGCATGACGACGCATCTCTTTCGTCACCGCATCCAACGGTACCGAGTAAATTGCTCCCGCTGTCGTAGCATGAATGTCTTGTCCCTGGCGGAAAGCTGTCAACATGCCCTCATCCTCGGCCATGTGCGCCACGATACGCAACTCGATCTGCGAGTAGTCCACCGAAAGCAGGACATTTCCTGGCCCGGCAACAAAGCCATTGCGCACGCGCCGTCCAAGGTCAGTACGGATGGGGATATTCTGCAGGTTGGGGTTCGATGACGAGAGCCGCCCTGTGACCGCCCCGGTCTGGCTGTAGGAGGTATGTACACGGCCAGTGATGGGGTTGACTGCGTTCGGCAGCGCATCCAGATAAGTGGATTTCAACTTCGATAATTCACGATGCTCCAGCACCCAGTCCACCACTTCGTGCTTGCCGCGTAAATTCTCCAGCACCGCTGCGGAAGTGGAATAATGCCCGCTGGCGGTTTTCTTGCCGCGGTCAGGCGGTTCCAACCGCAGTCGATTGAAGAGCACATCTGATAGCTGCTGGGTGGAGTTGAGATTGAACTCCTTGCCGACCGAGTCATAAACCTGCTTCACGATTTCGTTCAGGCGGCCTTGCAACTCCTCCGACATAGTGGAGAAGAAATCCAGGTCGAGTAAAATACCGCTCATTTCCATATCAGCCAAAATGGTGACGAGCGGCATCTCAATCTCTTCCATCAATTTCATGCCACCCACACGTTTCAGGTCTTCACGCAGGATTGTCATCAGGCGCAAAGTAATTTCTGCATCGGCGGCAGCGTAAGCGGCAGCAACATCCACGTCAATTTCGGCCATGCTAATCTGGTTCTTGCCTTTGCCAATCAACTCCTCGATCTCGGTCATCTGTTCGCCCAAACGCACGAAGGCCAGAGCTTTCAAGCCCAGATTGCGCGAGGCGGGGTCGATCACGAACTCGGCGATCATGGTATCGAACGTCAGCGGTGTGACCGCGAGTCCGTAGCGCGCCAGCATGATGTAGTCGTACTTGGCGTTATGCGCTACCTTGCCGATCTTCGGATTTGTCATCGGATCGCGTAAAGCAGAAACAACTTGCTCGACAGACAAGTTCTGTCCGTTCTTGTGGCCGATGGGAATGTAGTACCCGGTCCCCTCTTGAAGGGACAACGAGATTCCAACCAACTCGGCTTGCATTTCATCGGTGGAGGTGGTTTCAGTGTCAAAGGAAATGACGTCCGCTTTGTTCAGTTCGGCGGCAAGTGTCTCTAGTTTCTTCGGCGTGTCTACCACTTGAACGCTAATATCCACAGTGGACTGTGGCGTAGAGAGGGTTGGCGCTTCGTCCCCAAACAGCGACATTTGTCCGCCGGGTTTGGCGGCATGCCCAGCGGCGGGTGCTTCTCCGCTTAATTCCGCCACTTTTTTGATCAGTGTACGGAACTCGAGTTCCGTGAAGAACGCTTCCAGGGCCGCCGAGTTGAACTGGTCAGCGCGAGCATGCTCGAGGTCCAGCTTGACCGGCAAGTCCGTGTGGATGGTCGCCAGGTCGCGGCTCATGTAGGCCGATTCCTTGCCCTCTTCCAATTTAGTCCGCCAGCGTTTTTCCACTTCTCCTAAATGAGCGTAGATTTCATCCAGCGTGCCGTATTTTTCCAACAATCTTAGAGCAGTTTTCTCGCCCACACCAAGGATGCCGGGAATATTGTCGGATTTGTCGCCTACAATGGCCTTATAGTCGATGACTTGGTGCGGCGGAATGCCGAACTTGCTGTTGGCCACATCCTCGTCCGTAACATAGGTTTTGTCGTCCCCGGCCACATAGACGGCGGTGCGTTCGTTCACGAGTTGCAGCAGGTCACGGTCACCGGTGATGATCTTGACTCCTAGCCCCTGTTCGGCAGCCACTCTGGCAACCGAGCCAAGCACGTCATCGGCCTCGTATCCCTCCATCTCCAGGCGCGGCAAGTTGAAGATATCCACCATCTCGCGGATGCGTTCGATCTGCGGGCGCAGGTCCTCGGGCATTTTGGCACGCGTGGCCTTATATTCGGAGAACATTTCATGACGGAAGGTTTTGCCAGTGTCGAAGGCTACCGCCATGTATTCTGGCTTTTCCTGCTCCATAATACGCATCAACTCCCTGGCAAAGCCATAAGTCCCCGCGGTCGGTTCACCTTTGGAAGTCTGCCAACGTTGATTGCTGCCACCGGCGGTCAGTGCAAAATACATGCGATAGGCTAGGGCATGTCCGTCAATCAGGTAGAGGATAGGAGGCATTTTGATTCCAGTTTTCAGTAATCAGTGTACAGATAAAATTTTACCGCAGAGGGACGCACTTCTCTGCGGCAATTTCCACGAAGTTATTACAGGTTACCGCCGGTGTGGCTGGGAAATACCCTGACGTTGGCGGGTCTGCCTGATGTAGTCTTTGACCAATTGCGGCGGGTGCGGCTGCAAACCACCCATAATGAGATAACCCGGCGCCCAGAAATCACCGGACGGGTTGTCACGTTTCAAACGCGGAAATTCTTTAAATATCTTTTCCGAAGTTTGCTGGCGCATGATACGCATCAGGTAACCGGGCGATGTATTTGGCGCTACATTGACCACCCATTGCAGATAATCTGGCCGCACAGCTAAAAATTCTAGCCGCCAGCCAAAGGCGATGCAAATATTCGGCATCCACTCAGACAGTCGGTCAGCCAGGTCGCCGGTCATGTAGTGGGCCGTAAAACGCGGCACCAACAGGCAGGCATAGTTCAATTGCGCCATGCCGGGTGAAACTGATTCGGTGATCATCCTGCCAGCCACTTCAGTGATAGAGTGCGGGCGGGTCTCGTCCAGTTCACCAGGAGCGGGTTGCCGGATGGGAGTCGCCGGTCGTCTACGCTGTGACTTAGAGGGCATGGTCGCGGCCAGTTCATCTGGAAAATCTGCTGGCGCTTCATCCTGTTCCACCGATTCTTCAGTCAGTATCAAATCACTCAAACGAATAGCCGGAGAGCTTTCCTGGCTTGGAATACGATTTGATTTCTTCGGCAAGGGCGTGGATGGCCGTGTGACAGCGGCAGATGGATCCAGATCAAAATCGGTATTCTGGAGCTCTGCGCTCTCATCGTACTCATCGGCGCTCATGTGGGGCGAATCATCCTGGACGCGCTCTGGCGGCACAGGCGGGGGGATTTCATTCAGAATATCGGAAATGGACGGAATCTCCAGATCTTCATCGGATTCATCATAGTCATCCGTTTCGGGCTCGACCTGTGTTTGCTCCCGTTTCGGGGCAGGATTGCGTTCCAGTGAATCTAGCGGGCCCGTTTTGGCAATCGCCAATGAGCGAGCCAAGGAATTAGCCTGGCTGCGGATAGTGCTGAAGGGGGTTTCTGCATCAAATACCAATGCAAGGATCACATCGAGACTCATGCTGGTTGCGTACAGCATGTGCTCGGCTTTGGTTGATTCCAG
>JBAVJG010000227.1:0-4472 GCA_049687655.1 Anaerolineales bacterium
TCGGGTGTGGTCACCGTGAACTTGTCCAGCAGGGCATCCCAGTGCGCTCGCAGCGCCTGAAAAGCTTGCTCCACTATATCCGCTTCTAAATAGCGCGCGATCGTCGGCTCCACATAGCGCTTATTAATGACCTGTGAATTGGGCGGATCGAATTTCTCGTCTTTGGGGTTTTCGTGATAGCCCAGGACGAAGATAATCTTTTTCTGCTCTCCCGGTTCTAGCTGGACTTTAACCTGCTGCGCGCCAATCGGCTGCCAGCCATGCGCCATCGAATCGGACATCTGACCTGCTTCCACTGCGGTAGGGGAGTCCCAGCCGCGGTAGGGTCCCAGGAAGGCTTCACGTTGGGTGTCGAAGCCCACTATTGACACGGAGCAGGCGAAATAAGCAAAGTGATCCCGGCGTTCACGATATTCGGTTTTGTGATAAATAACTTGCGTTTGACCCTCACCCCTGCCCCCTTCGCGTAGCACCTCTGCAGGGCTCCCTGAAAAGGCGAGGGGAACAACTTCAACTTCCCCAATCGAATAGTTACGCTGGAAATTGCTGGCATCGTCCATCGCATCCCACAGGTTGAACTCGACAGCAGAATAGACCGATAGTTGTGCGGTTTCGTTGCGATGGTTTGTGAGAGTTAATTCCCAGATTTCAAGAGATTCCCCCAACGGAACAAAGTAGCGTGTAGAGGCTTCTATCTCGTTATAATTGGATCGGATGATGGTGTAACCCATACCATGCCGACACTCGTACTCGTCCAACGGGGTACGAGTCGGCTGCCATGACGGCGACCAGAATAAGGGTCCGGAAAGATGCGGATCGTCATCCCGGAGATAGATGTAGCGTCCACCAGAATCCAGCGGAGCATTGTTGTAGCGATAGCGTGTCAAACGTCGCAGGCGGGCGTCTTTGTAAAAAGAGTACCCACCTGCTGTGTTGGAGATGAGACCAAAATATACTTGTGTGCCCAGATAGTTGATCCACGGCAAGGGCGTGTCGGGGCGCTCAATTACATACTCCCTGCTTTTATCGTCAAAATGTCCATAGCGCATGATGCCTCAATGTAAATCGCAATTATTCCTTTACGGCGCCCATGGCAATACCACTGACGATATAGCGGGAGAAAATGGCGTATATGATAATGATGGGCACAACCGTAAACGCAAGAGCTAAATAAATTGCTCCATATTCCGTGCGATATACATCGCCACGCAGTATTCCGATCAGCATTGGCAATGTATATTTTTCTATTGAAGAAATCAATATGAAGGCGTTGAAGAAGTTGTTCCAGGCAGCCACAAATGCAAATATTGCCATGGTCATTGCTCCTGGAGCAGCGATAGGCATCATGATACGGTGAAAAATCCCTATTTCGCTGGCGCCGTCGATCCTGGCAGCATCAATAAGGTCTTTCACAACCACTGCCTCAAGATATTGCATACCAAAAAATACTGCACCTGCATTTGCAATGAGCGGCAAAATGAGAGAGGCATAATTGTCTGTAAGCCCCAACCTTGACATATATTGGTAGAAACCAATAATGGAAAGCTGCATGGGGATCAAAACCAGGACAACGATAAAGTTCGAAAACAATTTTCTCCCTTTAAATTTGTAAACAACGATGCCGTAGGCAGTGAGCAAAGAGAAGTAAACGGTTATAACGGTTGAGGAAAGAGCAACAAAAAGGCTGTTTGTAAAGCCCCTCATCAGGTTAAGGCCTCTGCCCCGCAGAATGCCATAGTTTTCAAACACATGTGTACTTGGGAGAAAGCTAATGCCCTGTTGAATTTCAAACGTGGAGCGGGTTGCATTAACGATCAATAACCAGATGGGAACAATGGTGACAATCAGGATAACAGTTAATACAATGTATACAAAAACACGTTGAATATTGGTAGTAACTTTATAACTTTTAAACATGATAATCACATCTCCTTTTTTCGATTATTACTATTCTTTTTCTCTGAGGAAGTAAAAGATGCCAAGAGCACAAACAGTGGTCATAATAAATACCAGTACGCCCACAGATGAGGCTGACCCGATATGGCCTTTGCTACTGGCAAATTTCAGGTACATGAGAATGTTATTGGTCAATATCGAGGAACTTGGTGAGCCTCTGCCATCTGTCAAAAGGAATGGAATATCGAACATCTGCATGCCACCGACAAGCGATGTAACAAATACATAAATGAGAATTGGTTTTAATAATGGCAATGTGATACGGCCAAACATTTGTGAAGAAGTGGCGCCGTCCACCATGGCCGCCTCATACAAGGAAAGGGGAATAGAAGTCATGCCTGCCATCAGAATAATAATGGTCTGCCCAAACCACATCCACCATTGAATGAAGATAACAAGAGAGCGTGTTATGGTGACATTTTGCAAAAACTGCATGGCTTCGGGTATAAATCCAGCTCGAACTAAAAACTGATTAACAGGACCGTAAAAGGAGAACAGGCTAAAAAACAGTGCTGCTACTGCTGCCGGCACAAGCAAATTAGGCAGAAAGAATAACGCCCGCCAAGTTCCAACTGCCTTGATTTTCAATCTGGCGCTTGTAAACCAAACAGATAACAACATAGCAATGCCAACTTGAGGAATGAAATTTAGAATCCAGAGCAGCCAGGTATTTTTCACGGCATTCATAAAGACATTATCGGCGAACAGGCGTTCAAAGTTCTTGAGGCCGATAAAGCTCGATTCCCTGCTCATCAAGGTTGTATCAGTAAAACTGAGGGCTACTGTGTTGTAAACTGGATACAATCCAAATATCAAAAATGCAATAACGAATGGAGCGATAAATAAATATCCGTAGTTGGTTTTTTTCAAGGATGCCAGATTCATGGTTACTCCTTTATTCCTAATTTTCATGTGGGTCAGTGTATTTATAAATACACTGACCCACATGATTCGTGCTACATC
This sequence comes from Anaerolineales bacterium, assembly GCA_049687655.1. Lineage (GTDB taxonomy): Bacteria > Chloroflexota > Anaerolineae > Anaerolineales > Villigracilaceae > JAABUE01. The sequence continues at coordinate 2,920 of JBAVJG010000227.1, forward strand.
AAATTGTTAGTTAATGATCAGATCCGGGAATTCAATGCGGAGGGAGTCTTTCCACGTAGACCACAGGGTATCTTCATCGATCTCACCATTGAGATACTGGTTGATCGGGTCATTCATCGCACGTTGAATAGCATCGTCAGAGCCAGTCATCAGTTCTGCATTGACGGAAGGCGCTGCTTTAGCAAATCCAGCGTATGAATTTTGCCCAGCCAGGAATGCGCTGAGTTCAGAATCGTCGAAAGAATCTGTGATCTTTTCAACAACAACCTGACTTGAAACAAAGTCGCCAGGAGCCTGTGCTTGATCATCGGGAACCTTCGGGTCAATAGCTTTCAGGTACTCGTTGGTATAAACACCAGTTGCCCAATTGGTCAGGTTCTCCTGATCCAGAGTAGCGAAGCGGATGAAATCCTTTGCCAGTTCAAGGTTCGGGCTTTCAGCCATAGCGCCCAACCAGGTGCCGCCCCATTGATAGGGTAACGGACCGGTTACAACGCCCCAGTCGCCACTTGTGTCATTAGCACCATCAGCAGAAGCTGCATTCGGTGCTAACACATAGGGCAGGCCCCAGGTGGGCAGGAAGTAGCTGAAGACCTGCTTGGGATTGCCGTTTGCATCCACCAGCGTATCGTTCATGCCAGCGAACCAACCCTCTTGCCATTGTTGCGCCTGAGCTTCGTAGCCTTCGTCGCGGAAGAGCTTAGCGGTTTCAACATACTTCTCAACCATCGGATCAACAACCAAGGTATCATCCACAATCCAAGGTTGTGCACGGTTGGCAAAGAACGGGTTCTGGAAGTCACCGCTTGAGCCTACCATGTAAGTATCGCCACCGGATTTTTCTTTGACCACGGCGGCCATTTCTACAAATTTGTCCAGATCAGACATCATCGCCTGAATCTCGGCAGGGTCATCTGTGCCAAAGTATTCTTTCGCTAAACTGCGGCGATAGAATACGGCGCCAGGGGTAGCCTGGTAAGCATAGGCTTTAATCACGCCATCGTCCGTGCCTACATCAATGACAAATGGGTAAGTTTGGGCTTCTTCGGCGTACGATTGTAGATCACTCAGGTCAGCCAGGAAATCGGCCTCAACATACTCTTTGACAAAGGCAGCTTCCAATGCGATCACGTCAGGCGCATCAGCGGTTCCAAGAGCAGCCTTTAATTTTGTCTGATACTCACCATTGGTCATCGGGATCATGGTATAGACCACGTCCACATTTGGGTTTTTGCCTTCATATGCAATGGCCATGGTCATAATTTCATTGGTGAATGACCACACATTCAGAACTTGTTTGCCTTCAGCGGCAGGAGCGGCTGGTTCTTCAGCAGGCTCACCAGGAGCAGCCGGCTCCTCGGGCATGGCAGGTTCTTCAGGGGCAGCGCCGCCACCGCAGGCTGCTAAAAGCATACTGGAAACAATCAGCAGGCTAAAAAGTAAAAAAATTGACTTACGCATGTTTCTTCTCCTTCAAAATTATATTAGTTATACTTTTTAGTGTGGAGATTTCTCCGCACTAATGTGCAGGACTTCCTCATTCTTGGTCAAAG
>JBAVJG010000228.1:0-2366 GCA_049687655.1 Anaerolineales bacterium
GCCTATCGTGGCGCTGGAATCAACTGTCATTACACACGGCCTGCCGCGTCCGCAAAACCTGTCACTGGCACAAGATATGGAGTCCACAATTCGCGAAGAAGGCGCTGTGCCCGCCACCATCGGTGTGTTGAAAGGCAAAGTCTGCATTGGAATGAACGGAGCGGACTTGGACGTACTGGCCAACGATCCCAAACCGCGCAAGATCAGCCAGCGCGATTTTTCCATCGCCGCTGTAAAAACTGAGAACGGCGGCACTACTGTTGCCGGGACAATGTTTGCGGCCCAAAGTGCAGGGATAAAAGCCTTTGCTACCGGCGGCATCGGCGGAGTGCACAGGGAATCATCCTTCGATATTTCGACCGATTTGCAAGCGCTGGCATCCATCCCCATGATCGTTGTCTGCGCGGGGGCAAAAGCCATCCTGGATTTGCCTGCCACGCTCGAATTTCTCGAAACAATGGCCGTACCGGTGGTTGGTTACCAGACTGATGCATTTCCAGCCTTCTTCTCGCGTGATAGCGGGCTTAAACTCAGTATGACGTTGGAAACGCCTGATGAAGTCGTCAGGCTGGCACAGGCACATTGGGAGGTAGGAATGCGTAGCGCGGTACTGGTTACTCAACCCCTCCCTGTCGGAGATGAAATTCCAAAACCTGAAATGGATCGATGGATTGATCAAGCCTCGAGAGAAGCTGTGGACAAGAAAATTCACGGTCAAGAACTGACCCCCTTCCTGCTTCAGCGTATCAACGAATTGTCCGGAGGACAGTCTCTTCGCGCTAATCTGAAATTGTTATTGAACAATGCCCGCCTGGCCGCCCAGATCGCCAAATCAATGGCAATATCGCAAAGGCGAAGAAATATTTAGAGCTTCTTATGGAATCATTCACCATTTCGTCAATCTTGCCCGCTACACCAGATCAAATTTACACTGCCTGGCTCTCGAGCGAAGGTCACAGCCAGATGACCGGCAGCCCGGCTGAGGTCGATGGAGGAAGCGGCGGAGCGTTCAAAGCCTGGGATGGCTACATCTGGGGGGTAACACTTGAAATGGAGCCAAACCATCGTATCCTCCAGGCCTGGCGCACAAGCGAGTTTTCGGAGGATAGTCCCCACTCACGCGTGGAAATCCTGCTCGAGGAAGTCGCGGATGGAACCAAAATCACCTTGATTCACACGGAAATTCCGGAAGGGCAATCGGAAGGTTTCAAGCAGGGCTGGGAGGATTTCTACTTCACCCCCATGCGCGCATATTTCTCAAAGTAAAAGTTGACCGCCGGTTTCCCGGCGATTTTACTTATTTCCCTGCATTTTCCAACAATTCTTTGACCAGTTGTTCGGGCACCTGCACGGCGACGACTTCCCCGCGCACCGTCGTAACGCCATTTGCAATGATCCATTCTTCGATCACAATCTTACGGCTTTTCGCCTCCTTGACCTTGCCCCGAATTTCCAGTGTCACGCCCATCGGTGTAGGCTTGTGATAGTCGACGTGTAGGGAACCCGTCAGGAAACGCAGAACAGGCTCGATGTCCATGGGGCGACCCGCTTCGCGGTAGGCAGCTGCAGCGGCTGTCCCCGTGCCGTGGCAGTCGATCAGCGAGGCTAACAATCCGCCGTATACATATCCCGGAATGGCCGTATGATGCGGTTTGGGATCGAAATAAGCCACCGATTCGTCCGGGTTGTTCTCATCCCAGAGACTCTTGATCTGGTGTCCATGCTCGTTGAGGCGTCCGCAACCGTAGCAGTGCGCCATGTGATCGGGGTAATAATCCTGGAAGGGTAACTGGTCCATGTGTATCTCTCCTATTGTGGCGTTTGGGTGGGTTGGGATGTGTTTGTGTTGGTCGGCGTGGATGAAGGCGTCCGCGTGACGGTTGGCGATACGGTTGGACTGGGCGTGATGCTTGGTACCGCCGTGGGAGCTTCGCCAGTAACAACGAATTGCCCAACTACTTTCCACTCCATGCCAACAAAAATTTGTACGGTATACGTACCCGGTTGCCACTCTTGGGGAGGCGGCGACCATTCTGAATACCCCAGGCCGCCTGTCGTCCCATCCCAGGGCAGGGTTTCATAATGGACCAACTCACCTTCACGGTACCACATCGCCGTCCACTGCACGCCGGGTAACATGTTGTTATATGAAAAACAAGCCGTCATCGAGCTGATCGGGTTGACAAAGGTTGTTGACGGCGCCACACATTCAAAATTTTCATAAACCGTAGAGAATTGCAAGGGGCTGAATACTGCGTCTGGATTGGGGGTGACATCACCACTGAAGAGCGCTTCAATGGCAAGAGGAATATTTGGCGTTGTGGTGAGGGTTGGTGTATCGGTCACAGAGGGTGTATCTGTGATCG
>JBAVJG010000229.1:0-20328 GCA_049687655.1 Anaerolineales bacterium
CGGTTTGATCCAGGCATACAAAGATACCGCTCAGGATGTAGAGTTGCTACGAGAGGTCGCGGCGCTTCATTACCTGGACGATGTGTCTGCTCCCGTTCAAATTCATTTCGGCACCGCTGACGGAGAGGTCTTTAGCGGTACGCCTCCCGAATGGTCGCGCAAGGCCTATCAGGCTTTTGTCGATGCGGGGAAACAGGCTGAGATTTTCGCCTATGAGGGCGAAGGTCACTCGTTCATCGGTGACCAGTGGTGGGCCTTTATGGAACGTTCCGCGAATTTTTTTGATGAATACGTAAAGCGACGCGATACATAACCCCGAAGGGATTCATGTCGCAAATTGCAGGAGTTACCTCGCACCACAATATCAAGGAGCATCATGAACAACGTACGTCCGCAGCTCAAGCTGCTCAACGAAGAACAAATCCAACAAGCGCACGGTTATGCTCTGCGCATTCTCGCCGAAACCGGCGTGCGCGTGAATTCGCCGTCCGTATTGGAGAGGCTTGGGAAGACAAAGCAGGTCGAAGTCCAGGGACGAAGCGTGAAACTGTCGGCAGACCTGGTTGAATCCGCTATCCAGTCTGCACCATCCACTATCCAGATGCATGACCGGCTCGGAAACCCTGTTTTCATCCTGGGGGATGATCGTCTGCGCTTTGGGGTGGGAGTCACGGCGCTGTACTATCAGGAACCGGTGGAAGACAGCCTTGTGTTGTTCACACGCCAGCACATGCGCGACCTGACGCGGCTGGGCAGCGCTCTACCGCTATATGACGTGATTTCCACGCCCGGAATTGTGCGGGATGTTCCGGAACGCCTGGGTGACCTGTATGGAAGCTTGGAACATATTGCTAATACCACCAAGCCGCTGGTTTTGCTTGTGACTGATGAAAATGAATTTGCCCCCGTTCTGGATTTGTTCGAATATCTACATGGCGGATTGGGAGAAAAACCATTTGTTTTGCCATATTTCAACCCGGTTTCACCGCTGGTTATGGACTCCGCCACGCTGCTGAAAATGGAGGTGGCAATTGAACGCGGACTGCCATTCATCTTCTCAAATTACAGCATGGCAGGCGCATCCACTCCACTGACGCCCGCCGGGATACTATCCCTGCTGTTGGCTGAATTGCTGGCTGGCCTGGCCATCAGCCAGGTGATTAAACCCGGTACTCCAATCCTGCTGGGAATGCTGCCGGTCTATTTCGATATGAAATCTTTGTTGAATTTCTATGATCCGCAGAGTTTGTTGCTCAACCTGGCTTGCGCTGAGATGATGGCGTATTATGATCTGCCCCATTGTGGGACATCGGGCAGCGGTACCGGCTGGGGCATGGATCTGATCGCTGCCGATACCTACTGGATGAACACGCTTACGTCCGCGTTGACGAAGGGCGGATTGGCTCCGTTCATCGGTGACAGCCTGGGATCCAAGGCAATTTCACCGACCACAATTGTACACGTGCATGAAATAATCGACCAGGCTTTGCGCTTCGCAAATGGTTTTCAACTGGACGATGCCCAGGCTGCATTGGACGAAATCGCAAAGGTCGGGCCAGGTGGTAGTTTCCTGACCTCATCCTCTACTTTAAAGAATTACAAGCATGGCTATTTTGTCAGCGACATTTATCCACGTTGGACGATGGAACGCTGGCAGGCTGAAGGGCAGCCGGATGCGGAAGATGTTCTGCGTGAGAGAACACAGGCATTGTTATCTGATTTACCTATTCCTGAAGATTATAATGAGTTGATCGAGAAGGGAGGAGCATTTATCCGGTTCTTGATTAACGACAGGAAAAAATAAGCATAATGATCGAAAATAAAGTTTCTAAATCCTCGAACATTTTATGGTGGTTGCGAACGCTTAGCATTTATCTGGTTTCCATTGCAATCTTTTGGATAATTGCTACGAACCGATCTCCAAATTTATTGCGCCCCTTATCCATGCTTTTGCGGACAGGATATACAATCGTAGTACCAATTCTTTTTATCAGTCTGTATGTGGCTTTTCGAATTAAGGGCTGGTTTGGGAAGCTTTTATCAATGTCATTGTCATTATCTATTTTTGCATTAGCCCTGAGCGGTGTGTGGGCTGACGGGAAAACGGAAGCATGGCTTTTAAGTGGCGTCATTCCAATGTTCGACGCAACGAATTATTACATTGACGCATTACGCTTGATAGCAGGTCAGCCTTTCTCAGAGTACTCCGCGAACAAACCACTCTTTCCTGCGTTTTTTACTGTTCTTTTGTGGATTGCAGATCACAATTTGATAATGGCGCTCATCTTCCTGACATTGCTTGTTGCTCTTGGCTGTTACTTGTTGGCGACCGAAATCAAACGGACACATGGCCCGGCAGTAGCTGCACTGGCCCTCCTCGTCATTTTTATCTACTATCGGATCCATAGCGGCATTGTCCGAACGGAAAACCTGGGTATTTTGTTCAGCGTTTTGGGTATGGCTTTAATTTGGCGTGGAATTGCAGAGTACAAACACCGATATTTTTTTGCAGGCATGTTTATAACTAGCTTGGCAATGATAGCCCGTCCGGGCCCCTTATTTATTTTACCGGCGATCGCTATCTGGGGAGCATTTTTCTATAAACCAAAGGCTGTTAAGTTTCCCTGGAAATTTTTACTTGGTGGCGGCCTGGTGATTAGTATGGCTTTCTTTGTAAACATGCTGATTTTTTGGATTCTTGGGGCAAGGGATAGTGTTCCCTTCGGGAGGTTTCCATATGCGCTCTATGGGCTGGTTTCAGGTGGAAATTCGTGGGCCTATGTACTTGAAATTAATCCAACAGCAACTGAACCTGAGATATACAAAATGGCTTATGAGCTATTCAAGGAGCAACCCGCATTGGTTCTCAAGGGTATTCAGTATAATCTGTCGATGTTTGTCTCGAATACCGGTTACGGAATATATTCATATATGAGAGGGGAATCGGATGTCACATCAAGAGTTTCGTATTGGGTTTTGATATCCTTAGCACTCTTCGGCATTTTGAATTGGGTTCGTAAACGAGATAATCCATTCTTGGGATTTGTAATAGCAAGCTCAATTGGTGTGATTGTGTCAGTTCCCTTTTTACCACCGACCGATGCATTTCGGTTGAGATTGTATGCGAGTAGCATTGTCGTACTTGCATTACTGCCATCGTTGGGATTTCACGAATTCCTAAATATTTTGCCTTTTGGCATGTATATTCAGAGCAAATTGGAGAGTTTAGCTGAAAAGGATAGATTAACAACTCCATTTTATACAGTCTTAGTTTTGATATTAGTCTTTTTTGCTCCGCTTGTGGTCAGGGGGAGAGAGCCGCCTCCCCGGATAGGTACCTCGTATTGTTCCGATGGAGGAATATCCCTGGTAATTCGTTATGATCCAGGGACTATGATTCGTACCTATCCTCAGACTGTTCAATTCTTGGACTGGACGCCGGACATTCATATCGGGACTTTTCGTGGAAATGCTCACGATTTTCCAAGCTTTGATTTTACGGATTGGGCTCTGGAAGAAGTTACTCCCAATACCACTATGTTTTACGCCTTGGATTATCATACTTTTAGAGATGCATTGGTTGTGGTGGAGAGTGATCTTTTACCTTCACCTCCGGCACTGCTTGAGCTGTGTGGTGGATGGGAAGCAAGCCCTGCAGTTAAGGACTTCAATATTTTTTACCCGTCCTCGGTAAACTCGCTCGATTAGATGTAAAATTGAGGTTCAAAAAAATCATTTACAGGGTAAACTTGAGCCTGTTTTAATTAGAGGCTAATCGTCCCTATATGGGTTATAACAAACATATCTACCGGTGTGTAAGGAGAAAAATATGGATAAAAATGCAGTGTTGGAACAATTGGCAGGAGCAATCCCGTCTTTTTTCAAGCGGCCCCAGGTGCAAAATAACCTGATAAATGTAGGTGCAGGCATTCCATTTGGAGTCGAACGTGTTTCAAACGCTGAAGTTGGTATCGGCGGTGCATACGGAACCTGGGGCGACAGCTACGATAATCAGACTTTACCGGAGTTGGTTGCCTATCGAATGGGGGCTCCCTTGACTGATTCCGATAAAATGAATTTATCAGAATTGGGGTTTGTCTCTCGACACCATATCAAAGATCTGAGCGATGAAGAACATTTAGAGTTAGAAGTTGAGGTCGGATCACGATTGCTTCGAGAAGCAGCTATTGCAAACGGATGGGAACCCGGCGATGTTGATGCTGTCCTGATCGGTATGAGCGGCCCGGTCGTGGAAGATTATGTTGAGCAAATTTGTAAGCGAGCAGGTATACCTGAGAATGCGCTGAAAGTCAGTGTTCACAAAGCCTGTGATGGATCCGTAGGCGGATTAAATCTGGCTTTAAACCCGGGCTTGGGGAATCCGGGTCAGTTGAATATTGCAGAAGAGCTTTATGGGAAGAAGGTTTTGGTGGGCGGTATAGAAGGGTTAAGTCGCTTTACCAGCAAAGCCCGTGACAAAAATGCATTGCAACTTTTTGGGAATGGCGCTGGTGTCATCGGTGTGATTCCCGGTGAAACGATGAAATTCCTGGTTGGCAAATCTCACGAAGCCTTTGATGACGAGGGTGTTCTGGCTGTCCATATGTATTACCCGCATTCGCGGCAGTCTCTCCTCGAATTTTCGCGAACTGGTCAATCTCATATTCGCGTGGCAGGCTTGATGCACGAACCGGAAAATGGGCAGGCCATTGAAATGGCCGGTCCGATGGGTATGGTCAAGCTTTTCGTGCGGACCGGCGTTCAAGTGGTATCGGACGTTTACCAGGCATATGAGAACTTAATGGAAAAGATGGGCATGCCGGATAAGTCCATTGCTGTTGCGATTGTGCACCATGCTAATTATAAAATTAATCGGCTTAAGGAAAAACATCTGGCGAATCTGGGTATCAGTTTCCCAATGCCCTGGCTTATCAGCGATTTCGGGAATGTCAGCGCAGCTTCGAATATGATTGCATTCCTGCGCCAGCTTCCCAGCCTGAAACCCGGGGATCACATCCTTTTTGATGGTTTTGGCGCCGGAACGTACTATGATGTGCTGGCAGTTTCTTTAGGGAGTTGAAAACAGCCTTCTCCTATGTAGGCTTCAAGATCGGAAGTCACGCGTTGGCTGGAAAATACACAAAAATAGACGGAGGTGTGAGTAGCACACCCCCGTCTATTTTTGTGTTTCTAGTAAATCTTAAGATTTATTGATACCTTAGGGTTTTAGTGCAAGATCAAGTAGAGAATCCCCAATCTGATTTGCCTTTGAACGGTTATCTTCTTCCAATAAAACAACCAAAGCCAATGGCGTGCCGCTCCAATCGGGCAGTGTGCCAGCCAGATACCAGGTGAGGGCTGTCTCGCTCGATTTGCTGGTGAAACTCCAATACGGGTTATCTCCAGCCAGCCCCAACGCAGTCTCTCTGGCGAAGGGCCCGGGGATGGCTTCTACCGGCTTTCCAAGAGCGGGCAGAATGACCCAGCCCTGTTGGGGGGTATTTACTGCTAGAGCTATCTGTGCTCTGGGACGAACTCCATTATTGCTAAGGGCAGCGGTTGCCAGGGCCATTTGTAACGGGCTGACGAGTAAGTCCTCTGTAGAACCGTCTGCTGCAGCCACCTCCATACGTAGTTGTGGTTCAGTATAGAAACCCATGACGTTATATAGTAAATTTCGTTCCTCGTTGCCAATTGACGTGCTGCCTCCAAGCAATGCTTGTGCAAATGGATTGAGCGCATTATCAACCTGATAGCGGCCTTGTGTTGCACGGTTGAGAAGCGGGGCTTCATTCTTATTAGTCAATACATTGCCCAGTTCGTCAAGCGTATTAGGATCATAGGTAGGATGCGAAGCCATGACCAAAATTTCACCTGTTCTCGCATTGAGCAGCACGATGGCGCCTTTGTGATCTCCAAGAAGCTGGTCAGCTTCGGTCTGCAGACTCAGATCGAGACTCAGGCGAATGTCCAAGCCGGGGGGAGGTGTACCGTACAGTAAACGATCCCACCATATCAGGCTGGCAGGATTTCCCTGCAGACCGCGCAGGTAATTATCCAACGACGCTTCCAAACCTGCCTGCCCAAAGATAGGTTGCGTGTAACCAACAACTGATGCCAACTCAGGATACAAATAAACACGAACCAAATTGCCAACTTCACCTTCAGTCATATTAATAGAATTATTCTCACGATCAAGCAATGCACCACGCCGCACATAACGATCAGAGATAGCGCGACGGGCATTGTCAGTGCGATTAAGGAGATCTGGACCGCGTACAAGAATCCACCAACCAGTGGCGAGTGACATTACAACCAGGCCCAGCCCAATTACGCCGCTGATAACGTAATAGGGGACAGGCTTGAACAAGGGAGCAGGTTCTTCTTCGGACTGATTGCAGATGAGCAACAAGGCTAGCAAACCGATAAACGAGGTCAGCAGAGAGGAACCACCATAGGAGACGAAGGGCAGCGTTACACCAGTCAACGGCAGGACCCTTAAATTGCCACCAATGATCAACAGACTCTGAATACTGAAATAAGCTGTAATGCCCGTTGCCAGTAATCGGCGAAAACGGTCGGTAGCCATGAGAGCCACGCGCAATCCACGGCCGATCAGCAAAGCCAGCAACGCCAACATGCCGATCACCCCCGCCAGGCCATTCTCTTCTGTTATGGCTGTAAATATGAAGTCAGAGTGCGATATCGGGACAAGCGTTGGACTCCCCAGGCCAGGACCACGACCAACTATCCCGCCATTGGCGATGGCCAACAGTGATTGTACAATTTGATAGGCCCGTCCGCTGGGATCCAGCCAGGGATTGAGCCAGGCATCTATCCGAAGTTGAATCAAGCTGATTAGAAAGTAACCAACCAGACCGGCTAACAACAACATGCCTACGCTGGTCAGCAGCAAACGTTTACGGCCAATGGCAATATAAACGGTGGTTGCATACAGTAGGATAAAAATGGAAGCTGTGCCAAGGTCTCGCTGCACAAACAATAAGAGTAAGGCCAATCCCGTGACGAACAAGGTTGGAAATAGCAAGGGGATGAGCCGATCACGAGCAGGAAGTCGGTCAGCAAGATAGGCTGCTAGATAACCGACCAGTAATAACTTCAGGGGTTCAGAGGGTTGTAAATAAATACCACAACAGCCCAACCACAAACGCGGACCGGTCCCGGCCGGGTTGGTGCCAAAGATGAGGGTCAGGGAGGTCAGAATCAATCCACTTGTGAGAAGAATGTATTTATAGCGGCGAACAATTTCAAGGTCCAGTCGGAATCGCAGGCTGAAGGCAAATAAACCCACTACCAGGCTCATCCACAGAGTTTGTCTGATTCCGAATTCCGGTGTCAGTCGCCAGATGGTCAACAATCCCCAGCCGGTAAGCAGAGCGGCAACAGGCAACAGGTAAGGGTCACTTTCTGGCAAATGACGCCTGGTTTCCTTGTGGGCAAAGGCGAAGACGAGCGCCCAGGCCAATAAGCCTGTCCAATGCTGCCAGCGATATTCGACCTCCCATGCACGTTCGCGGACGGAGGGGGAGAGGCTGAGTATAATTGCAAAAAGAACCAGGAATACCCCAGCCAGCTTCAGTAGCGTACTTTGATTTCGCTCGATTAACATTTGGTGATAGCGCGCAATGCGGAAGAGAAAAAGACCTTGTTACCGGTAATACTTTTTGATTAGCAAATCCACTTTTTCGCGGGTGGACTGTGGGATGATGTCTTTACGGGTTATTAGAGCACTGGCCAATGCCCGGTCACATTCACAGGCGCGGTTTTTTGAAAGATCTCTGGCAAGGTTGCGGACAGCTTCCTGCGCAACCAGCGTGTTTTTATTGAGTGTTTGAATGACCATTTCGACTGTAACCGGCGATTCGCTGACGTGCCAAACGTCGTAGTCAGTAACGTGTGCCATAACCGCATAGCACAGTTCAGCTTCACGCGCCAGGAATGCTTCTGGGGAGGCTGTCATTCCAATCAAAGACATTCCCCACGTTCGAAATGTATTTGACTCCGATTTGGTTGAGAAACGCGGTCCTTCGATCGTGATGAACGATCCGCCATTATGAACAGTGGCGCTGGTCTTGCGGGTGGCACTTTCCAACTGAGCGGACAAATCCGGGCAAAAAGGCTCTGCTACGCTGACGTGGACAACCAACCCTTCCCCAAAAAAGGTACGTTCACGGCCTTTGGTATTGTCAAATAGCTGGTCAGGGATGACGATATGCCCGGGAGCGTAATCTTCACGCAGCGAGCCACAGGCAGAAATGCTGATCACGCGTTCGACCCCGAGTTCTTTCAGTGCATAGATATTAGCCTGATAATTGACTTCGCTCGGCATAATATGATGTCCGACGCCGTGACGAGCCAGAAAAGCAATCCGCAAGCCTTCCAGATCGCCAACAACGATGGATGAACTTGGCTTACCAAACGGAGTGCGAACATCTAAATCCTGAGTATTTTTCAAGCCGGGCATGTTATACAGTCCTGAGCCGCCTATGACGGCCAGAGATACTCTCTCGTTCATTCTGTTTCTCCGGGGTCTGAAATTCGTTGGGTTGGTGGGTTGGTTGCGTCGAAGCCAAGGCTGATCGTGATAGAGGCTTTGCCGCATTCAACCTCATCGCCGTTGATGACTACGGTAGGGATTGATACCTTATCTTTATTCAACATTGTTCCATTGGTGGAACCCAGGTCCTCCAGCCACCACTGGCCGTGATGGTGCGAAAGTCGTGCGTGACGAGTGGATACGGTATCATCCGGTAAAGGCAAGTCACAATGCGAATCGCGTCCGAGCAGAATCTCAGATTGAGAGAAGTAATGCTGTGTAGGAGGCTGGTCTCCGATTTGAATGTTCAGGTTGATGCCGGGAATTTTTCTGGCGGCCAGGATAGTCCCTTGTGTACGGAGTTCACGCCAGATAGTAAATAAGGTCCAACCCAAAAATGTGTACAGGGATAGGGTCAGCAGCACTCGTAACGCCAGGACAAAGGGGGCGCTCATTTTTTATCTTTATTTTTGGTATCAAATTTTCCGGTTTTTTGTTTGAGAAAAGCAGTTGGACGCTCGCCTGAAGCCTCGTTTAGGGGGTTCGTATCTGCAAGATCCGGATGTGGAGGTGGATTGTCCTGACCGAAAACAAGCGGTACACCGGCCAGAGAAATTACATCCCCGGGATACATCACCGACTGACTGGTACGCTGGCCGTTGACAAAGGTTCCACCAGTTGAGTTCAGGTCAAAGATCACAAAGCGGCCTTTAATGGCACGCAGTTGGGCATGATTGCGGGATATACGCGGATCGTCTATCACCAACTGGTTGTCAAGCCTTCTTCCAATATTGACAACGGATTGTGTCAGTGGGAAAACCTTAACGCCGTCTACGATCAAAAATGCACTTTGGGGGAGGGAATCCTCGTCTGTAGCTTTTTCATTCCCTGCAATAGGCGTCATCCCCCTGGTCTCCTCAGCAGCCCCTAATTGATGTGAGGCAACAACATCTACTTCGGATTGCCCTTGTTGCGAGTTTTTCACGATCGAAATTGTAGGAGGGGATGAAAATTTCAATCCGGCTTCTTCTCCAACAATCTTCAGGGAGTTGATCATGGCTTCCAATAGTTTCGGCTGCTGCCACCGTTCAGCATACTGTCGGCTTACCACAAGTGTAAATACATTTGGCATAAATTTATTGCCGTCTGAATCTTCAACCAGATTGCTTTTCATGGCACTGGCAAGCTTTTGTACCACCAGGTCCTCTACTTGGAACCCAGGAAGCGCACTTACCAGCCTAACTTCTATCAGTGCCTGTAAACGTGATTCAAGTTGTTCAAGTTTAAGTTTCATAGTTCTACTGCCCGCTCAGTTAGTGGTCAGTCAATCTATTATAGGTATCAGTCGACATTTCGACAAGCATACCATAGTAAGGAAACAACCTTGGCTCTTGTCTATAAAGAGTCATATTTTTTTCCCACAATTTGGGCAAACGCTTTCGTCTCGAAGGACAACAAAGCCACAATTTTCACAAGCGATGGGATGTGTTTTCCCTAATGGCGCACCACATGCAATGCAAGCTGGTTCTCCTAATGGATTGGCAGTTCCACAAAATTCACAGGTCAAACGGCTCATGCGATCGGTGAGTTGGTGGGATGCCCCGGCGCTGGCAGCGGTGCGCGCAATAACTTCCCAAACGTTTTCGCTCAACTGCAAACTTTCGATATCTTGAGCCAGATCATCCAATCTGCCAATCAAGGTAAATGGGTTGCGAAATAGTGAGAATGCTGTCTGCCCCAGGCTGGCTGCTACGCCAAGCCAGGCCTGTTGTCCAAGTTCGACCATGATCCCATCCGGAGCTTTTTGGATCGTGACTGTGATAGCAGTTTGACCACCAGATATAGAGCCTGGTCGGGTCCCAATCTGGACAGCCAGCCTTTCACTCTTGCCCACGACCTGTGCGCGCAGATTACCCCGGTTGAACTCAGCCAAAAGTGCCTGCGCAACATCGGTAGGTGATAGTATGCCGTGAAAAATTCTTCGTTCCATGTTTTCGATTATAATCGCCTTCGCGAATTCCTCAACTATAGTTCTTTGAGAATTTTCCGTGATAGCTACCCCAATCACGACAAATTGCAAAGAGCCTCAACTATGTATACGAAAATGAAACCAAATTGGTTCAAAACAATATATTGGATTTTGTTATTAGCAGCGATCCTGGCGGGCTCCTTTGGCGCTTCAATCCGGACCGAGGCCCTGGCTCAGGAAGCGACGCCAGGCTCATCCGATGTGTTTATTACAGTTGTCTACACAGAACAAATCAATGTCCGCAATGGACCCAGCACCGTGTTATATGACATCATCGGGAATATGCAGCCGGGTGAAACTGCACAAGCCCTGGGTGTTTCCCCGGGTCGCGACTGGGTACAAATAGTATATCCCGCTGGCCCGGGAGGGGTCGCCTGGGTACACACTAGCCTTATTTCACTATCATCCGGAAATTTACAAATCGTCGAACCACCCCCGACGGTTACACCTCGAACAACTCCCACTGTTGATCCGACGCTGGCAGCGGCTTATATATTTGAACCTACGGTCACACGCATGCCAACTTTTACACCTCCCCCGCCTCTGGAAGTACCTGAGTTCACTGCAAAGCCCGTTACAAATACAAAGGATCGTGTACCGATGGGGGCATTCGTGATAGGGTCCGGTGTGCTGGGAATCCTTGGTTACCTGGTTTCGTTGCTTCGTCGAAGATAAGTTGCAGGGATTTGTCAAACCTGATATGTATCGATGGTTGAAAGTTATCACGCTGGGGCTGGTAACAGGAGTTTTAGCTGTACTGGCAGTGCACGTTCCCTCACAAAGCGAAGTTAATGCACAACAACCAACTGGATCTGTTCCGACTGTCACGGGAACTGTTTCTGGTCCGTCGGTAACGGTCTATACCGATCTTGAGCAAATCGAGGTTTATGCTGGACCCAGCACCTATCTGTACCCTGCCGTAGGTGTGCTTCTGGCCGGTCAAAATGTCCCTGCTCTGGGACGTGGGCGTGATCCGGACTGGATACAGGTATTCTATCCCGGTGTGCCAGGTTCAAATGCGTGGGTGTATGCGCCTTATGTACGCATCAGTCCTGGTGCGCGTTTGCAACCAGTTGATGCCCCGCCTACCCCAACCCCATTTTCGACTCCCACAATCGACCCGACGCTTGCTGCCGCTTTTATTGCACCCGAAACCCCTACACGTTTGCCTACGTTCACCCCCCCGGCTCAAATCATCATTCCAACCTTTGTGGACGATGAAGGAGATCAAGCTAATCGAATCCCGATCGGTTTGTTGATATTCAGCCTGGGCTTTATAGGAGCACTGGGTGTGCTTATCTCTTTCTTGCGAGGAAGATAAAAGATAAAAAAAAGGCCGGTGAACCGGCCTTTTTTTTAAGCGAAACGAAATTAGAAATTAATTAGTTATTGCAAGCGCATGAGCCGCCACAGGCGCATGCATCTTCGCCATGATTATGAGCCTTGGCATTGGGACTATCGACCACAAAGCCTGCACCACGCTGAGGATCATTTACAAAGTCTACGCTGGCCCCCAAAAGGTATTCAATCGATACATCGTCGACTACAACTTTGACTCCCTCCGATTCGAAGGTAGTGTCAATTTCACGTATATTGTCATCGAGCGCCATCCCGAATTGAGTCCCACCACATCCACCGCCGGCAACGTAAATACGCAAAGCGAATCCATCAAGGTTTTTTTCATCCATGATATTTTGGACAGCCTGCGCTGCTGCCAAACTCAGTGTAATCGTATTTGTATTGATTTGTGTGCTAATTTGTTCGAGCATGAGAATTCTCCTTTGAAGCACTAATCTTGACCAATGTTATCAGAATTACACTTTACTGTCAACAGAATCCAAAGGTTTCTGCAACACGCATTTGCATTGATGAAATAAATGTGTTGATCAGAGTGAATAAGAATAGCCCCGACCCATGATTTTGGTAGGGGCTATTTGGTTAATCGGCAGCCAGTGCTTCAGGCGCGGATTTATTATCTTCTACAAGATCGGTCACGCCATATTGCACTTCCAAATTGTGGCGAAATTGCTGCGTGTACAGGCGGTAGTAATGGCCACGTTGACGCAGCAACTCGGCATGTGTGCCCTGTTCCTTGATACGACCGTCCTCAATGACCAGGATGCGGTTCGCTCTCCGGATGGTGCTCAAACGGTGTGCAATCACGAAGGAGGTACGTCCTTTCATCAAGGCTTCCATCCCACGTTGGATGAGCGCCTCTGTCAATGTGTCTACACTGGAGGTGGCTTCATCCATGATGAACAGCTCCGGTTGGGCCAGCACGGCTCTCGCCAGACTGATCAACTGCTTCTGTCCGACCGATAGCAGGTTGCCACCCTCACCAACATTCTGGTCATAGCCCTTTTCGAGTGTGACGATGAAGTCATGGGCGCCGGCGATCCTGGCTGCTTCAACAATATCTTCGTCATTGGCATTTAACCGTCCATAACGGATATTCTCGCGCACAGTGCCTGAGAACAGATGAGGTGTTTGTAACACGATGCCAATCCGGGAGTGGATCGATTCGAGCGTGTACTCGGTGTAATCCTGTCCATTGATACGGATCAGGCCCTTGCGCGGTTCGTAGAAGCGACAAAGCAGATTCACAATGGTCGACTTGCCGCCGCCGGTCGGTCCTACGAGGGCGATCATCTCACCCGGTTTGACCGTCAAATTGAAATCAGTCAGGACCGGCTTGCGCTCTTCATAGTAGAAATCGACATGATCGAATTCGATCTCGCCCAGTAAAGTCTCTGCATGGACAGCGTCCGGCTGATTATGGATTTCCGGCTTTGTATCTACCAGTCTGAAAATGCGCTCTGCCGAAGCGATAGAGTGCTGCATCTCAGCGTAGACACGCGCCAGGTCTTGAACCGGCCATAGCATGAAGGTCAGGTAAGAGACAAAAGCATGGATGCCGCCGATGGTCATCAACCCGACCTGAGCTTGCAAACCTCCAAACCAGATGATAGCTCCCAGGGCAATGGCGGAAATGATTTGCACCGTCGGCAAGAACAAGGCCGACAGCCAGGCAGCGCGATAAGATGCAGAGTACATACCAGAGGTCAGCACCTGAAACTCATCCAGGTTTTCATCCTCACGCCCAAGCGCTTTGACCACACGCACACCGGCGATGTTTTCATTATAAGCTCCGGTGATTTTTGAATTAGCCCGGCGGGACGCACGGAATTCCACCAGAATCTTCTTACGGAATACAACCGCAATAACAACAAGAATGGGGATGGCTGCCAATACTATCAGGCCCAATTTCCAGTTGATTATCATCATGAACACTGTTGATGTAGTGATATTCATGAAAGCCCAGGTAACATCCAGCATGCCCCAGGTCATCAGGTCGGCCACGCGGCCCGTATCCGAAGTGACGCGCGCCATCAGGCGCCCCACTGCGTTTTGCGAATAGTACGAGAGCGATAACTCCTGCAGGTGATTGAACAGCAGTTTGCGTAGATCGTACTGAACGCGTTCGCCCAATACGCCTGCCAGATAGATCACTACAAAGACCAGAATAGCCTGCACAATCTGTAATGCAGCATAGAGACCAGCCAGTCGCCATAACGTGGCCGTATCTCTTTGCAAAATTCCCTGGTCGATCATATTCTTGTTGATGTAAGTGAATACCGCATCCTGTGCTGAAACCACTGCGATGGACAGTACAAAACCGACCACCCAACGCCAGTGCGGCTTTAGCAAGCCCAGGATGCGCTTGAAGACCGGCAGGGTCAACGGGCTAGTGTATTCTTCTTCTTCAAGTTCGATGAGTTCTTCAGACATCGATTATCTCCTGTTGTGGGAACATTTCTTGAAATGTTCCCACAACATTATTCACTAATTCGCTTTTGCGATTTCTAACTCCAGTTCCTCGTCGATGCGGGTCTGGATGTCGTAAATCCGGCGATAAATGCCATCTTTTTGTTTGACCAACTCTTTGTGTGTACCCATCTGTACGACTTCGCCTTTATCCAGGACAAGGATCAGGTCGGCGACCATAACGGATTGGATGCGATGTGCGATGATAAAGGTGGTCCGGTCTTCCATCAAGCGGTTCAATGCCGCCCGAATTTCTGCTTCTGTTTCCGTGTCCACAGACGAAGTTGAATCATCCAGGATCAGGATGCGCGGATTTTTGAGTAAGGTGCGCGCAATCGTCACTCTCTGTTTCTGCCCGCCGGAGAGGGTCACGCCTTTCTCTCCAACCAGGGTTTTATACCCGTCCGGGAAAGATAATATGACATCATGGATGGCAGCGGCCCTGGCTGCCTGCACGATCTCTTCCTCCGGTACATTTCGTCCGACACCATAAGTGATATTGTCACGGACTGAACGACTGAACAAGAACGGTTCCTGTTCTACGATGCCGATCTGCCCTCGTAAGTATTCGCGCGAGTAATCTTTCAACTCAACGCCATCCAGGAGGATACGTCCGCCTGTATACTCGTGGAAACGTGGTAGCAGGTTGATCAGGCTGGTCTTGCCCGAGCCGGTCGACCCTAATAGCGCAATTGCCTGGCCGGGATTCACCTTGAACGAAACGTTCTTGAGCACATCCGTTTCGCCATCCGAGTACATGAACGAAACGTCATCGAAAACAATCTCGCCTCGTACCGGACCCTCGGGTTGCGCCCTGCCATCCGTGAGCGGTTCGCGCAACTGCTTCGTGATCTCCATCAGACGGCCGTACGAAACCATCCCCGTGGAGGTCTGCACAATTAGCCGTCCCAGGTTTCGGATCGGCCAGATCAGCCAGACCACCAGACCAGCATAGGCCAGATAGGTACCAACCGTGATCTCGCCATTGATGACCATGAAAGCTGCAAAGACGAATCCGCCCAGCATCTGGATGCCCAGCAGAATGTCAGAAAGCGGCCAGAACAGGGAGTGCATGATCAACAATAGCCGACCGCGACGAAACTTCTCCCAGTTATCATTCTCGAACTTGCCTTTCTCATATTCTTGCCGGGCAAAAGCCTTGACCACACGCACACCCGTCAGGTTTTCTTGCAGGGTGGTGGACAACACCGCTTCCTGTTCCTGGTATTCTTCGTATCGCTTGGTCACTTGTTTGAAGAACCAGACTGAAATCACCAGGACAAAAGGAATAGCAATGACCGAGATCCAGGCTAATTTGGTGTTCAATTCGAGCAATGCAATGAAGTTGACAATAAACAGCAGGACAATTCGTCCAACACCTATGGCCTGTTCGCTGAAGAAGCGTCGCAGAGCGTCCACATCGGAAGTACAACGCTCGATCAGGTCTCCCGTTGAGGTTGTGCTGTGATAGGAAACACTCAAGCGTTGGATATGGTCGAAAAGGAAGTTTCGCAGCCGGCGTGTTATGCCTTCAGCACTATAAGCCGCCAAACGACCAGAAAAATAAGCGAATCCGCCTTCGACGAGCGCCAGGCCCACAAAGCCAAGCGCAACATACAACAGGGTGCGAGTCAATGCGACAGTTATCGCGTCTGTTGAGTTTGGTCCCGCCATTACGTCATCAACAAAAAATCTCAACAGCAGGAAAGTCATAGTTTTTGCAATGGCCGAAACCGCCAACGTGAAGACCGCAGCGAGGTATGGCAAGCGATAATCAGACATCATCTGCCACAGACCTTTCAGGCGGTTCTTATCCTGGGCTTTGCGGAAGTCATAATATGTGGTTGGTTGACTTAAAGTTGCCATGGTTCACTCTCTTTAATCGCTTGCTTGCAAAAATAAAAAAGCCACGGAGCGGGTGCGCCGTGGCTTTGGAAAGCGGACAGGGGTTGATGACCTAATAAGGGTCAACAGGCGCACTACAGCTAGGAAATTTATCTCGAACATCGGCTGTAAAGATGTAGATTGTGTTCATGTAGCACGCTCCTTTCCTTAGAATTTGCTTAAAAGCCTAGTGAGTTTACCTCTTTTGTATAGAATGTGTCAAGGCTTATAATTAGGAAATGCCCGAAAAATCTAGCAATATATGGAAATTATCAACAGCAAATGGGGCAAGGGGAATTGACCTCCCTGATATATCGAGTCTGGATGCAATCACCCGCCAGGTTCCTCAAGGGTACTACAGCACATTCCGTACTTTTGATGGAGGTAAACGTGTGCTCGGCTTACAGGCACATTTGCAACGCTTATATAAGCCAGCTACTACGCAACGAATTAAACCATCAGTACAAGAAGACAAACTGCGCCAATATCTTGTAGAACTCTTGGATAATATCCGTGGAGAAGCAAAGGTGCGAGTGATCTTGACAAAAGCAGGTCAGGTTTATGTTGTACTTGAACCCCTAAAACCACTTGCGCCTGAAATCTATTCGAATGGTGTTAAAGTGGTGACGACAGACGTGCAGCGCGAAAACCCACGCATAAAATCTACGCTATTTATCTCTGCCAGCAAGAGCGCGCGTGCTGAAATATCCCGCAGCGACAACTTCGAAGCGTTGCTTGTACGAAACGATTCAATTCTTGAAGGGATAACGAGCAACTTTTTCTATGTCAGGGATGGTGTGCTAGGAACTGCCCAGAAGGAAATCCTTTTAGGCGTCACACGTCGGACTGTATTGCACATTGCACGGGGTAGTGGCCTGGGGGTTGTCTATCGCCCACTCAAACGGAAACAGGTATCGGCTTTGTCCGAAGCGTTCCTGACCAGCAGTTCACGCGGGATTGTACCGATTGTACAAATAGATGTTATGACGGTGGGGGAGGGGGTTCCGGGTCCTGTCACTAAAAAATTAATGGATGGCTACCAAACTTATGTAATGCGACATGCTGAACTGATTAACAAAAGTCCTGAAATATGAACCAGTGGAAGGTGTTTTACCTTCCACTGGTTGTATCCACGAAGAGGATTAGATTATTTTTTCATTTTGTTGACCCACTCTTCGGTTTGTTTTCCTGCAATTTCGCGAGATCCCAATCCGAAGGCGAGCGCTGCTGCCACGCCAATTGTGCCAAGCAAGATGCCAAATGCCAGGTTGACAATTTCACTGGCGATACCCAATTGCTGCAAGGCAAGCGCCACAGCAAATATGAGGATGGCGATACGTGCCAGGTTGGCAGTGAAGGCCGAGCTCTCGCCGCCAGCGGAAACAATAACGTTGCGTGCCAAGTTGGCAAGGTAGAGGCCAATACCAAAGATGACAACTGCCAGCAATACCTGACCACCAAAGGTGGTGAAGTTGGCGATCATGCTTGCCAGAATACCGAGGCCAAGGATATCAGCAGCTTCGATGGCAGCCAGCAACATCACTGTGACCACTACCAGCACACCGACAATCTCTGAAAGAGTGCGTTGACCCTCCTGGCGTTCTATTTGAAATCCAAGCAGTTCGGGTAGTTTGTTAAAGCCAACGCCTGCTAGAAGGTTGGATACCAATCCGGCTACGAGCCTGCCAGCGAAATAAGCAACGGCAAGGACGATCACCGCGCCAAAGAAGGCTGGAATGGCGTTGAGCACCGTGGTCAGCATTGTTACTGCCGGAGTAGAAAGCGCCTCAATTTGAAGTGTGTTGAGCGCTGCGATCACAGCGGGAATTAGCACCAGAACATAGACAATCGAGCCGATGATCTTGGAGAGCGGTTGCTCCGTTGCGCCCAGGCCAACTTGTTCGCCAAAACTATCCAATCGAGTTGCAGCCAGTAAGTTGGTGACGATCTGGCGAACAATGCGTGCGATAAACCATCCGACAACGAATATGATACCGGCAGCAAAGATATTCGGGATGGCTCCTAAGAATTGGTCGACAACTCCCTGGACAGGTTGAACTAACCCTTGCATGCCCAGCGCATTGAGAACTGCCGGCAAGAAGAGCAGAAAGACCAGCCAAAAGATGCCATTAGCAAGAGAATCGCTGATGCTGACCTTATCCGCCTCTACATCGGCCTGGTCACTAACGCGCTCGTCAAATTTGCTCATACGTAATACGCGGCTAATTAGCATCTTAACAACGGTAGCAATCACCCATGCAACAAGCAGGATGAGCAATGCGCCAATCAATTGCGGTAAAGCGGCAAGCAATTGGTCCAGAAGAGCGCTGAGTGGTCCAGAGACAGCTGTCAACTGCAGGGTTTGGAAGAAAGCTATCAGTACAAATAGCATCAGCAGATAGAAAACTCCGGTAGAAACCCACCGTTCGACGTTGAGTTTCGGTGTTTCATCCGCGCTTTCTTCATCAGCCGTTATCGTTCCGGCCAGTCTGTTATCAAGGTTTGTGCGCTGTAATAATTTGTATACGCCCCATGCAATCAGCCGGGCGATAATCCAGCCGATTATGAGGATGCCAATGGCGCTCAACAGGTTTAGAATGTTGGTGCCCACAAGCGCTAACAGTTGGTTCCACAGGTCGTTGAACATTTTTCCTCCTTTGAAATTTGGATTCGAATAGATAGGGTGGTATTAATATCCTATCATATTTCTTATGAAGTCCAAAATAATTGATTAAAAATTGATACAAAATATGAACTATTCCTTTTCAAATATTTCATAATAGCCCTTATCGAGTTCATCATCTGATAAATGTGCGTATCGCTGTGTAACCTGGATGTTGCTATGGCGGGCCAGTTCTTGCGCTAATTTCAGATTACCGGATGCTCGCAGCACAGTTGTCACAAAATAATGGCGGAATGAATGCGGGGTTATCGTGCCGACCGCATCTTCTCCAAGTGACTGCCTGACGCGCTCCGAGACAATATTTCGACCGGTTGCGGTTGAAATCGGTTTTACTTTCTTTCCAGCGCCCTTATCGTGCCGGGCAAAGATGGGCAGGGCGGTCAACTGACGATTGGATGCGCCGTCTAAACGGGAGCGGGCTGAAAGGTAGTCACGAAGCGAGCGCAGCGCACGGCTCGAAAAGCGGACCACCGCCTGTTTGTCGCCTTTCCCGATAATCACAGCGCGGCCCTCGTTCCAGTCCACATCCCCCCGGCGCATAGCGCAAGCTTCATGCACGCGCAAACCCGTATCGGCTAGCGTTAGCAGAAAAGCACGATCCCTTAATGCGCGTAACTTTTCGGGTTCGTCTTCGAACGTTTGTTCTGTGATGTTTGATACAAAGTCAAGGACTCGTTGAATATCTTCAGACGGAAACTGCGGCAAGCGGATTCCCGGGCGGCGCGTACGCTGACGAATAAGCAGACGCAGGCGGGGAAGGTTGACCTCAGCCAGGCGCTCGGCGGCGGCATATTCGTAGAAGCCCGCTGTGGCGGTAATATACAGACGTTCTGTAGGAGCTGAGAAGTTCTTTAAATATTTTGCCAGCCAGGTGATGGCATCCTCTGTCAATTTTGCGACAGGGGTTGTTTCAGGATCGAGCCAGTATTCTTCTAACACGCGTCGGAAAACGTTCAGCGCATTTTTGTAGGTGCGTGCTGTGTTCTGGCTGCGTGCCAATTGCACACTGTCCAAATAAGCTGAGATGGCCTGGGATAGGGTTAGCTCTGTCATTTACTCGATCCTTTATTGTTTCGGATAATAATACTTATCAAAAGCATAAACAGTATAAAGAGTTTACCATATCTTGTCAAGCCTCCCCACTATTGAAACCATTGCATAATCCTGCGAAAGCGTTGTTGCAAAGTTCTAAGACCCTGACACATCTAAAAACAATTGGTGGCCGAATCTGTAGTTGGTACGATCCTGTAGATGAGATATTAATAGGCCCCTCCCCCACTTGTTAAATGTATCTGCACTTTGTGGTCGAATGAGTTGGGCAGGACAAAAACCGGGCACTCCGTTTTATTC
>JBAVJG010000230.1:0-6097 GCA_049687655.1 Anaerolineales bacterium
AATGTGGGGCGATTCGTGGCGCTGGGTTGAAGATCCGGAAAAACGTTTGCAAAAAGCCTTTGATTCATATCACTGGCTGATGAAGTCATACCAGATTTATGTGCGCGGTTTCCGCATTGACCTGGACCAGTTCTATCCCGGTATCAATGCGCTGACGCTGGCGACCATCCTTGTTAACCTTGCCGACCGGTTTGATGATAAAGATGATCCTGATCCCGAAATTGCCATCATCCGTGAGGATTTGCCCGAGTTACGCGGAACGCTGGAGTTTGCGCTCGAAGTCCAGGCTGCGAATCCAAATGCAGATTACTGGACCCTGGTCTCATTGGCAGACTTGCACGCGCTGACATCCGACAGCGTGCAACGCGTCGTACGCGCCTATCGAAAAGCTTTGACCGCCTCACGCCGCAATATTTTCTTCTTAGAATCATCCATCCAGCAATTGGAGATCTTGAAATCACTCGAAATGCGTCTGGAATTCACAGATGCGGGTATCAGGGTATTAAAGGAAGAATTGGCCCGCATTCACAAGAAAGAATACGCTGAAGATTCAAAAGATAAGGAAGAGGCCGCCGAACGGGATCAGGATGGCGGACGTGTCTTTCTGTTTTCCGGTTATTTGCTAAATGGGCGAAAAGATGGTGGGAAATTTCCGGCTGATTTGGAAGAAGATGTCAGGCAAGAGATCGAGCACATACTGGATAAATACGAAGCTGACGCTGACGATCTGGCTATTACAGCTGGCATTGCCGCAGGTGGGGATCTTTTATTCATCGAAACCTGTGCTGATCGTGGCATCCCTGTTAGTACTCACATGCCCGTTCCAGAGCCAGCATATGTCCGCGATTATGTCAGCCCGGCCGGTGATGAATGGGTAGAGCGCTTTTACAAGATGCGCAATCACCCTCTCGTGGATGAATATTACCAGACCGAGTTAGTAGGAAATCCAAGAGCAGGCGATGACGCTTTCGAGCGCAACAATCGCTGGGCTTTGTATTCCGCTATGATGCGCGGTGTGGACAATCTGAGATTGATCGCGCTGTTCGATGACAAGCGCGGCGATATCCATGCCACCCGGGATGCTCATCTGGTGAAGCATATGATTGACCTGATGCGGGATGCCGGTGGGCAGGTGGAAATTATCAACCCATCCAAGATTGCAACCAGAGTGCAAAAAAACCCTCCGCGGGAAAAACGCTCAGCGGCAAAAAAGAAAGAAACGCCGCAGGAAATTGTGTAAAACGTTCGATCTCTGCTGGTTAGACTGCAAAGGTCGACGAAGGATTCTCTCATGGCAAAAAGCAAGCCTGCAGATGTGATCGATGCGTATCGGCAACGTCAAAAACGCAAGTCTTTCGTTACGTTTGGGGACGTGAGCAAGGTTCTGCTGCTCCTCGTCATACTGGCATCCTTGGTTTATGCTTTGATTACAGGCGGACCAGAGCTACCCACGCTGGTCGAATTAAAGACGAACACACCGACATTTACCCCCAGCAACACACCCGCACCTACACAGACTGCGACGATTTCTTCAACACCAACGAATACCCCGGACCCAAATAATCAATGTGATTGTCCCTCACCGGAGATCCTTATTGTGACAGCTACTTTCATCGCCACAGATACCGTTCCCTTTGCGTTTACAGCAACCGCAACCCAGGTACCAACACAAACAGCACTCCCCACAGACACACTAACACCCTCGCCATCTGCCACTTCCACAGCCACTCAAATTGTGTATATCGTTCAGGGTCGTGATACACTGAGTGCCATCGCACTCAGATTCGGCGTCACAGTGGAAGCCATCCAAACGCTCAACAATCTGGATACGACCTTCATCTACACAGGACAGGTGCTCCAGATACCCAATCCATAACACCATAGGTTGGACTCACGCGGTTCGCAAAAAGGTACCGTAAACGAAAAGCCCGCCAATCACTCGGCGGGCTTCATCACATTTTGTACCTTATCTTTAGGATAGGTCCAGATTTCATCGTGTATCCCCCGCGCAAGATAGAAATCACCCGCTCGAACTGTTTCCGGGCCTTCCAGCGTATAAACTGTCACCATTCGGTCTGCATCCCCATCCGTGACATCTACCAATGGGACCAGTTTCGTTACAGCCGTCTTCACGCATACTCCGGGTCGAACAATCTCATAACTTTTTTCAAAAATTTCAGCTTCTACTGGCCAGCGATCGTCAGGGCTGTCCATTTCACTGACCAGGTAATCACCGGCTGTAGCGGTCAGGGATTCACCCCAGGGTGTCGGGATTTCCTTCCTGTCCGGTTCGCCGGGGCCGGGTGAAAAACGTTCAAAGCGACGTTCAACCGTGCTTTTATAGGATTTGAAATTTAATCTCTCGATAATAGGGTCAAGAGCCGTAAGTTCAACGGGTTTTGTCATCATAAATCCTGAAATTATTCTAACACGACACACAGAATATTTGTGCTAATTCTACTCCATATTTACAAATTGCACATCCCCTCAATTTAATTGTTTAGGAGGAATGATCCGCTTCATCCCAGACTCTCAACCTGCTCCCGTTTTACAATCTGATTGCGGCCGCCCAGCCGGGTAACTGCTCGATCAGCCGCCGCATAATGCCTTTTGTCCGTTCTTTAAACAGAGAAATATTGTCGTAGGCCTCGCCGCCTTCCTCGCTGACCAGGTCGCTTACAGCGCGCAGGATCAACAGGCGTGCCCCATTCTTTCGCGCCACCCAGGCCAGCCCGGCCGACTCCCAGTCTGCGGCGATGGCGCCCAATTCTTCGAGTTGAGGGATTCTCTCTGGCGGCAGGTCACTGTCAGCGGAAGCTAGAATCCCGCGTCGGACGGGATAAGGATAGGGTTCCGGAAGCCAGCTCAGGTCCAGGTTCGAGGCGTAGTAATCCGGTACCGAACCAAAATCCCCCATCAACTCAACGATGTCATACATGAAGGTCCGTTCAACTAAGAGGAGCTCCTCTAAGTCGACTTTGCCTTCAAACCCGCCGCAGGTTCCCAGGTTGACAGTCAGATCCGGAGAAAAATGATCGAGTACGTATTGCATTGCGCCCGCAGAGGCGGCTTTGCCCCAGCCCGCATGGGAGAAAGTGTATTCCATTCCATGTATGGTTGTGACAAAGCTCTCACCATAAGGAGTCGTTTGAAGATCGCCGGGAGAGAGGACATCTTTGACCGCAAGCCATTCGGTAATCGATGAGATGAGTACCACTATTTTCACAGGTCCCCCTCCAGGTAATCAATGACCAATTGCAAGGCAGCCTCAGCGGAGAGGGCTTTATTCTCCAACCGGTCGCCCTCCCAGACGAACGTACGAGCCCAGTCGCCATCAGGGGTGGACAAACCAATCCATGTAGTTCCCACAGGTTTACCGGGCATACCGCCCCCGGGGCCAGCGATACCGCTGATCGAAACGGCTATATCGGCGTTTAGTGCAGCGCGCGCACCGTTCGCCATCTCGAGGACAACTTCCCTGGAAACTGCCCCATAAGCCTGGAGAGTGTCCCAAGAGACATTCAGTAAAGCCACTTTTGCTTCATAAGCATAGGCAACAATCCCGCCACGAAAATATTCGGACGAGCCAGGTACGTTTGTGATGCGGTCTGCAACCAGGCCGCCCGTACAGGATTCAGCAGTGGCCAGCTGTAGGGTTTTCTCTCGTAACAAACTGCCGATCAAAGATTCTATTGGCTTTTTCATCATCATTTTTCCTAAAAATCTGGCCTATTATACTTCTTGGATTCAACTCGTAAGTGCAACAGGTTGATGTTGAAAGAACACCTCAAAAGGAGATCTAAAATCAAGGCATTTTCTAGGACGAAGGTTGATACGATCCATGATCATAATTTCTTCTTGAAAGGATACATTCTTCAAACTGCGATTTTTGGGTAAGTATTGTCTGATCAGCCCATTGGTATTTTCGTTGGTGCCACGCTCCCAAGAGGCATAGGGGTGAGCAAAATAGAAATTGACAGACAATGCTTGAGAGATTTTCAGGTGGGCAGCGAATTCTTTGCCATTATCGGCTGTAATGCTTTCAAGCGGTGCAATCCATTTGAGCAGTGCAATCACAGCCTGGGCAACCAGATCAGACTGTTTGCTGGAGACACTCCGTAATAGTGTAAAACGCGATTTGCGCTCGGTCAATGTGACCGCCACACCTTGCTGGTCTTTACCTAGGATCAAGTCTACCTCCCAATCTCCGAAGCGTGTGCGCTGCTCAACAATCTGCGGACGTTCCTCAATACTCTTCCGGCTAGGGATTTTGCCCCTGCGATCTCGTTTACCATAACGCTTGCGGCGCTTCTTTTGGCAACGTAGATGCGTCCACAGGGTTCCGCCAGTTCGTTTGTCTGCATAAATGTATTGGTAGATATGTTCATGACTGATCACAATGCCTTCTGTTTTGAGCCTTCCAGAGATTTGTTCAGGGCTCCAATCTTCACATATCTTTGCTGCTACCAAGCCCCAGGTTTCTGGACCGATCTTCGTTTGTGCTTTTTCTTTGCGCCGCTTCAATGCCATTTCGTGAGCCTGTTTGGGACGATACCCACGCTGACCTCGGTTCCTGCGTACTTCTCGGCTGATGGTTGATTTGTCTACCTCGAGCTGCTGGGCAATCTCAGTTCGGCTATGACCTGTATCCAGTAACGCTTTTATCTGGTATCGTTGTTCTCGGGTAAGCTGTGTGTAGTTCATTTGTGCTCCTTTGACTTTGGTCGGTCTTGGAGCCTTATCCTACACCAGCTTGCCTCCTTTTTCGACCTGCAAAGTTGCACTTACTACTTGAATCTAAGCTCTCTAAACGCAAATCTTTTCTTCTTTTGCTGCCCAACACAGCGTTCAGCCGACAAGTGGGATTCTGCGCGACTTACAGGCATTTTCTCGGCTTCGGGTTTATACTGCTCTCTAACTTTATCCAGTCCCACCCACTTGCGGCTAACGCAAGCCGTTAGCCCGCAACCCAGAAGGTTGTTGCGGTGATGAAAGCAAAGAAAATTCGATGATCACCCTTACCCACCAGGAGGTAGAAACATGACCGGGCAGAAGAAAGATCACCTATGGACATACATCATTCTTGCCATCTCGATCAGTGCTGTAGGCTACCTCGCCTCGATGGGCATTGCTCAAGAAAATGGCTATCTCCTCCCCCACACGGACAACTTTTTTGCGCTGCTCGAACAGGG
This sequence comes from Anaerolineales bacterium, assembly GCA_049687655.1. Classification (GTDB taxonomy): domain Bacteria; phylum Chloroflexota; class Anaerolineae; order Anaerolineales; family Villigracilaceae; genus JAABUE01. Next base: position 5,193 of record JBAVJG010000230.1, read on the forward strand.
CTTGCAGAATAGCCAACACGCGCTGATCGTGCTGCTCTTTGCGGCGGCCAACTGGGGCCCCTTTGTGGGCGCGGTGGCAGCCACCAGGCTGGAATCGGGCGCGGAAGGCGTGGCGAACCTGTTTGGCCGGGTGTGGAAGTGGCGTGTGGAGCGCCGTTGGTACTGGGCTGTCATCATCATCACCGGCGCTGTCGCACTCATCCCGCCTCTTTTAGCGTTGGTGTTGGGCCTGGGCAGCCTGTCGGACCTGGTGGCGGTTGTTCCGTGGTATTTCTACGTGGTGTTGTTCGTCTTCCAGTTGCTCACCAGCGGGATGGGAGAAGAAGTCGGCTGGCGCGGCTACCTGCAGCCCAAGATGTTCGAACGGTTCAAGAGCGACAAGGCCATTTGGGTCACTGGGCTTATCTGGGCGATCTGGCACTATCCATTTGTGATCTTCTTGTATGCCTCCGGCATGCCAGCAGACCTGCCTCTGGCGACCAAGATCGTAGCGACCTTGCCTAATCTGGCCGGGTTTACCATGTCGATCATCGCAGAGACTTTCATCTACGCCTGGCTGCTAAAGCACAACCAGAGCGTCTTCATTGCCATTCTCTACCACGCATTGGGAAACACGCTTGCAGCAATCTTTGGCGTTGCGGCATTGGCTGCCGGCCCTCTAATGCTGCTCCCAGCGATCCTTCCGTGGGTGATCGTTTTCATACTCCAAAAACGGTTCGGGAAAGAGAGTTTCCTGCCTTCGAGTTTCACAAACGCGGAGGAAAAGGGGGCATAAAAAGCCATCCCGCCTTGAAACAAAAGCGGGCTAACACAGCGTGCACCTGACGCTGGGGATTCTGTGGCATTTTCAAGCAGTTTTCTACGCCTTAGCCTTTTTCTGGTTGGACGGCTTCGCCGTCCCCGCC